>NZ_JBKGXT010000024.1:0-88838 GCF_046546495.1 Pseudonocardia nantongensis
CCGCGCCGCCACCGACCCCGACACAACCGCTGAGGAGGCCATCTCGGCCCCGAGCATCCCGGCGCTGGGCGCCTGAACCAGAACGATCACGCGTCAGCCGTCACACACCACGCCACAGGACTTGACCAGGACCGACGTGCAGGTCGCTCGGTCCTGAACCGAATCTCCTGCACCGTTCGGGGGTATCGAAGGTGCAGGCGCGGCCGAGGCCACCCCGTGGCTCGGTCGCAGTCGAGGCGGTGAGACGGGGCGACTCCTCGGGGGAGCAGCGTCCCTCTCACCGCCCCGACGCCAGCCGCGCGCAGTGATTCGCGCGGCCCGTTGTTCCCGGACTCGCTCGGCGGCTGGCGTGACCCCTCGAACACCTCGCGGGACTTGCGCGATACGCGCGGTTCCGACGGGTTCGCGTGGGTCACGAGCCACGTGTTCCGCAAGAGCGCGGCGACCTGGATGGAACGGGCCGGCCTGTCCGCGCGGGACGTTGCCGACCAGCTCGGGCACGCCAGGGTGTCGATGACCCCGGACGTCTACTGCGGCCGTCGGATCCTCAACGATGGCGCCGCCGACGCCCTGGACGACGTCTACCAGGCCGCCCGCGGGGGCCCGAACGACGATGAGGGAGGTGCACCGGTAGGCGTTCCCGTCCACCAAACGGTGTCCGATCGTGGCCGGGCGACCTACCACGAGCCCCTGACCTGGGAAAAGTGCTCCTCCGACTGGACTCGAACCAGTAACCACCCGACTCTCTGTCCACGTTGGCAGCATTCGTGAGCGGTGGCGAAAACCAGCCATGACCTGCAGGAGAAGCATCTCGGGCCCCGTGACGGCGCGGGGCGTTCGTGGGCGTTGGCGACGGGTAGCGGGAGGTAAGCGGTGGCCGGACCAGACGATGTACGCCTGGCCGACCCGCTCGGTGCCTACAGCGCTGCGCGGTACCGGCCGAGGTCCACGAAGTCCGGACGGTGGGTTGCGACCCAGTCGACCATCGCGGCGTACTCGCACCGGACGGCCTCGGTGCGCTGATTCATAGCGCGGCCGACCTCGTCCCAGGTGGCTCCGCGGTTCCGGGCCTCAGTGATGATGTCCCAGCGCCCGGCGTGCAGGGACTCGATCAGCTCGAACGTGGTCCGCAGGACGTGGAGCGGGTCGACGGTGCGGGCGTCGCGGAACGCGCGGTGATCCTGGGCGGTGCTGTGGCGTCCCTCGGCCTCGGCGACTCGGCCGCCGTAGTCGGCCCCGTTCCAGGCGTTCCAGCTGCGCATGGTGTCGAACATCTGCGAGTAGGTGGGCATGATGCTGGCCTCCGCGACGGTCGTGGGCCTGTCGGCCCCGAGCTGAGGGGGGCGGGGTGCGTTCCCCCGCCACCGCGCGGAGCGCCTGTCATGGCCTCGGAGGCTCGATCTCAAGGGCGGCCGTCAGGCCGTCGGCGCTAGCCGATGCGCAGCACCCTTGAAATTGAGGGAGGCCGTGTGACGCTTCGGGGCCGTCAGGACCCCGCCGGAGGCGGTCCACCCGATGTCTCGGCCCGCCCCGGCCTTGAGGGGCATAGCCCCTGCGTCGTGGTAGCCGGCCCGGCTCGTTGATGGCGTTCTGCTCGGGCGCCTGGCCTCTGCTCGTGGCCGCACTTCCTGTCCCTCCCGGCGGTACGACCTTCTCACCTTCGAGCTGGTCCGCGGTGGCGGGCGTGCGCGCGCCGGTCGCCGGGCCGGAGGCAGGAGGCGGCCGGCAGCGACGCCGCCCGTCCGGCCCGTCAGGGCCGGCTTGAAGACGTAAAGAAAGTCCTCACCAACCGGACGGAGACGGCTCCATCAGGCGTGAGCGCCAACCTGGCGGTAATCCCCGCAAGCCGTGCCGAGCACCTGCGAGCGGGCCCGTCATTGACGGAACAGTCGTGGCTGGTCCTCCGAGGTGCACGGCGTAGCGAGCCGGAGCCCCTGAGGCAAGATCGAGATCGTTCGTCCGCGCCTGGCCGCGGTCGTTGAATACTGCTGCGCGCTATCGCAGGTAGACGTCACGCCTCGGACTGTCGGCGACGGTGCTCGATCACGATGCGAGTGGCCCGCAGGAGAGCTCCGCTGGCGAACACGGCCGTCCCGGCGAGTACCGACTGCCACGGCAGGGTGAGCGCCAGCACACCGCATCCGATCATGCCCACCAGTTGCAGTGCTCGCGGATAACGCCGATGGTGCCCGTCCTGCGACCACGCTGCCAGGTTCGCGACCAGGTAGTAGGCCAGGACGCCGAACGAGGAGAACCCGATCGCGTCGCGCAGATCCACGACGAGCAGGAGCCCGCAGACCATGGCGGCGACGGCGATCTCGGCGCGGTGCGGGACCCGGAACCGCTCGTGCACGGCGGCCAGAACCACCGGGAGATCACGCGCGCGTGCCATCGCCAGGGTCGTCCGCCCGACACCCGCGATCAGGGCGAGCAGTGCACCGAGTGAGGCCAGTGCCCCACCGGCCGCGACGAGCGGGACGGCCCAGCCGTGGTCACCGGCTCGCACCATGTCCGAGAGCGGCGAGACCGCCGTGGCCAGCCGGTCGGGACCGAGCACCGCCAGCACGGTCGCACCGACGACCGCGTACACCACGACCGCGCCGCCCAACGCCACGACGATCGCGCGCGGGATCGTCCGCGCCGGCTCGCGCACCTCCTCGCCCAACGTGGCGAGCCGCGCGTAACCGGCGAAGGCGAAGAACAACAACCCGGCCGACTGCAGTACCCCGTACCCCGACACCGGCCGTGCGGGCACCGCCGGCGACGATGCCCCGCCCGCAACCGCCGAGAGTCCCAACCCGACGGTGACGGCGAGGATGACCAGCACGATCACGACGAGCACCCGGGTCAGGAACGCGGTTCGCGTCACGCCGCGGTAGTTGACCGCAGCGAGGAACACGACGGCCGCGATCGCCGACGGACGCTGCCATGGCTCCGGCACCGCGTAGGTGGCGAAAGTCAACGCCATCGCGGCGCAACTCGCCGTCTTGCCGATGAGGAACCCCCAGCCGGCGAGAAAGCCCCACCACGGCCCCAGACGTTCGCGCGCGTAGACGTAGGTCCCACCCGAACGCGGGTACTGCGCGGCCAGTTGCGCCGAGGCCGTCGCATTGGCGTAGGCGACCACGGCGGCGATCACCAGCCCGACGAGCAGCCACGAACCGGCCGCTTGCGCCGCGGGGGCGAAGACGGCGAAGACTCCCGCCCCGATCATCGACCCGAGGCCGATCATGACAGCGTCCGGCGTTCCCAGACGCCGGGTCAGTCCCGGCTGGTTCACGCTTCCCCTTACCCGGCTGTCAGCTCGCCGAGCAGGGTGCGGACGCGAGCATCGATGTCATTGCGGATGGGGCGGATCTCCTCGGCGGTCTTCCCGGCGGGGTCCGCGAGGTGCCAGTCGAGGTAGCGCTTACCGGGGAAGACCGGGCACGCGTCGCCGCACCCCATCGTGATCACGACGTCGGCTGCCCCGACCGCGTCGGTGGTGAGACGTTTCGGGAATTCGGTGCCGAGGTCGAGACCGATCTCGGCCATGACCTCGCGGACCGCGGGGTTGATGCTCTCCGCCGGCGCCGATCCGGCCGAGCTGACCCGCACGGCGCCGCCTGCGTGGCGGGCGAGCAGAGCGGCAGCCATCTGGCTGCGGCCGGCGTTGTGGACGCAGACGAACAGGACTTCGGGGACCGCGGTCACGGTGGCTCCTTGGGGGTGGACGGGATCATCGCGTGCTGTGCCGACGTGCTGTGGCAGCGCCAGGGAACAGCCTGCGACGCAACCACAGCGACACGTAGACCAGCGCGACGAGCACCGGCACCTCGATCAGCGGCCCCACCACCCCGGCCAGCGCCTGCCCGGAGGTGACACCGAAGGCGCCGATCGCGACCGCGATGGCGAGCTCGAAGTTGTTGCCCGCGGCGGTGAACGCAAGCGTGGTCGTGCGTTCGTAGCCCATCCCGACCGCCCGGCCGAGCGCGTACGAGCCGGCCCACATCAGGGCAAAGTAGGCCAGCAGCGGCAGCGCGATCCGGGCGACGTCGAGCGGCTGGGAGGTGATCGCGTCGCCCTGCAGGGCGAACAGCAGCACGATGGTGAACAGCAGCCCGTAAAGCGCGAACGGCCCGATCCGCGGGAGGAACGTCTCCTCGTACCAGGCCCGGCCCTTGGCCTTCTCCCCGAACCGGCGCGTGAGATACCCGGCCAGCAGCGGGATCCCGAGGAACACCAGTACCGACGTCACGATGTCCCAGGTGGAGAACGACACGTCGGTGACGGGCAGGCCGAGCCAGCCGGGCAGCACGACGAGATAGAACCAGCCGAGCACGCCGAACATGACGACCTGGAACACCGAGTTTAGCGCGATCAGCACGGCGGCGGCCTCCCGGTCGCCGCAGGCCAGGTCGTTCCAGATGATCACCATGGCGATGCAGCGGGCCAGGCCGACGATGATCAGCCCGGTCCGGTACTCGGGCAGGTCGGGCAGCATCAGCCAGGCCAGCGCGAACATCAGTGCCGGGCCGAGGACCCAGTTGAGCACCAGCGAGGTGATCAGGAGCCTGCGGTCGCCGGTGACGGTGTCGAGGCGGTCGTAGCGGACCTTCGCCAGCACCGGGTACATCATGATCAGCAGGCCGAGCGCGATCGGCAGCGAGACACCGTCGACGGCCAGGGTGTCCAGCGCCGGGGCGAGTCCGGGGACCAGGCGGCCGAGCAGCAGTCCGGCGATCATCGCGGCGATGATCCAGACCGGGAGGAACCGGTCGAGGGTCGACAGGCGGGCGACGACGGCGCCGTCGTCCGCGTCCGTGGTGGTGTTCCGGGTGGTCACGTCGTTCCTCGTACGTCAGTTCGCGGGTGCGGTGGCCGCAGGGATGTCGTTGCCGGCGGCGGGGGTGAGCAGGCCGGCGAGGCGGCCGAGCGCGGCCGGAACGGCGCGGTAGTAGATCCAGGTCCCGCGTCGCTCGCCGGTGATGAGCCCTGCCTCGCGCAGCACCCTGAGGTGGTGGGAGATCGTCGGGCCGGACACCTCGAAGACTCCGGACAGGTCGCACACGCAGGCTTCGCCGCCGGCGTGCGAGGCGATCAGCGACAGCAGCCGCAACCGGACCGGATCGCCCATCGCCTTGAACACCCGCGCCAGCTCGACCGACTCCGGCCCGTCGAGAGGATGCTCGACAAGCATGGAGCCACAGACCGACTCTTGATTCGACACACCTCTAGTTTGACTAGCGTCGAAACTTACGTCAAATGGGCAGATCAGGGACCCACGGCCGCTCCATGGCAACGGGCTCACGACGCTCGGCGTGGCAGCGTGCCACTCGCCAGTGCGGCGGCAACCGCCGCAGCTCCGGCCAGTAGGAGAAATACTTCAGGATAGCCGCCCAGCGGACCGGCCAAGGCGCTCCCAGCCCACGGGGAGATCGCAACCGCGATCATGACGGGAGCGGACAGGATGCCGTTGAGCCGACCGTAGACACGCGGATGCCAGCGATCGGACAGAGCGGTGGCCTGCAACAGGGTGAAGATCCCGCGGGCCGCGCCGGCGAGCATCGCTCCCGCAATCAGTGCCCACACCGGGCCGGGCAGCACGGCGAGCAGGACGGTGGTCACGGCCAGCGCGGCCATCACCGCCACGGCACGGCCACGAACGGTGCTGCGTCGCACGAGTGGTCCGTAGGCGAGGCGACCGAGGACCTGACCGAGCCCGCCGAGTCCGAGAGCCCAGGCAGCGAGGTCGGTGGACATGCCGCGGTCGAGCAGCAACGGAACCTGATTGACGGTGACGGCGAACCCGGTGAACGCCCCGAGAGTGATCACGACGACCAGCAACACGAACGCCCGGCTGCGCCGGATCCGGTCCGGGTCGCCGTCGACCACCGCGGGCGAGGTGCCGTGAGGCGTGGGGTCGGCGACCGGGTCGGGCCAGGGCCCACGTAGCCCGAACAGGTGTGCCGGGATCGTGATCACGCCGAGGACGACGGCAAGCACGACGTAGGTGCCGCGCCATCCGAACGGCCCCAGCAGCGCTGCGGCCAGCGGAGCGAACACCGTGCTGGCCAGTCCAGCGACCAGGGTCAGCCCGGTCAGGGCACGGACGCGGTCGGAGCCCCACCAACGGGTCAGTGCCGCGAACGCCGGCGGGTAGAACGTCGCGGCCTGCGCGACCCCGGCCAGCAGCCACGCCGCCACGAACGCCGGGAACGAGCCGGCCGCGGCGATCAGCAGTGTCGCGGGCACGGCGACGACCGATCCGGCGGTCATCAGCCAGCGCGGGCCGTGCCGGTCCAGCAGCCGCCCGACCGGGATCCCGACCAGCGCGGAGACCACCAGCCCGGCGGAGAACGCCGCGGTGACCGCCGGGACCGACCAGCCGGTGTCGGCCGCGATCGTCGGCGCCAGCACCGGGAAGGCGTAGTAGAGCACCCCCCAGCTGGTGATCTCCGTGACGCACAGGACGACCAGGACCCGCCACCGTCCTCGTGGCGTGAGGCCTGCCGCGCCGTTCCGCCTCTCCTCGCGACAGGCGGGACGGGTACGCGGTTCGTCGGAGGTCACGACGAGGAGGCTCCCCCAGCCGGTTCCTCGCCCGGAACCGCGGGGCCGCAGCAGCCGCTGCCCGACTCCGTCTCGACGGTCGAGTCGGTGGCGTCGAACAGGCCGGCACCCCCGCAGACGCCGGTTTCGTTGAGCACCAGCTCGACCCGCGCGGCGGCCTCGTGATCACCGGTCAGGGCATCGGCGATCGAGCGGACCTGCTCGTAGCCGGTGCGGGCCAGGAACGTCGGCGCGCGCCCGTAGCTCTTCATCCCGGCCAGGTAGAAGCCCGGCTCGGGGTGGGTGAGCTCGGCCGCGCCGTGCGGGTACACGGTGCCGCAGGAGTGCACGTTCGGATCGATCAGCGGCGCCAGCCGGGCCGGGGCCTGCAGGGTCGGGTCCAGCTCGGTGCGCACCTCCGAGAGCCACCCCAGCTCGGGGCGGAAACCGGTCAGCACCAGCACCTCGTCGACGTCATCGATCTTGTGGCCCTCGTCCGAGATCAGGACCACCGGCCCGTCCGCGACCTGCTCGACGCGTTCGGTGCGGAACCCGAACACCGGCTCCACCAGACCGACCTCGACCGCCTCGGACGCCCGAACCCCCAACGCCCCACGAGCGGGGAGCTGATCGGCGTCGCCCCCGCCGAACACCTGCCCGAATCCCGACCGGCGCAGCACCCACGAGATCCGGGTGCCCGGCACCTCACGAGCCAGAGCCGCGAGCCCGGCCAGCGCGGTCAGCGCCGAATGCCCGGACCCGGCGACGACGACGTGCCGGCCGCCGTAGCGGGCCCGCTCCCCCGCATCGCTCAGATCCGGGATCGCCGCCCGCACCCGCCGCCCGGCCTGCAGCTCGCCGCTCGCGGGCAGGCCGTCGCCGCCGAGCGGGTTCGCGGTCGTCCAGGTGCCGGACGCGTCGATCACCGCCCGCGCCGTGATCCGCTCCCCGCCGTCGGTCCGCACGATCAGCGGCTCGCTGTCACGGCCGGCCTCGACCACGCGGTCCCGTCCGCGACGGGTCACCCCGACCACCCGCACGCCCGTCCGTACCCGGTTTCCCAGCGCCGCGGCCAGCGGTGCGAGGTAGTCGGCCACCCACTCCGCTCCGGTCGGATAGGCATCGGAGTCCGGGGCCGTCCAGCCGGACCGGGCGAGCAGGCGCTCCGCGGCCGGGTCGGTCAGCCAGCCCCAGGGCGAGAACAGCCGCACGTGACCCCACTGCCGCACCGACGCGGCCGGGGCCGCCCCGGCCTCCAGGACCAGTGGCTCCATCCCTCGCTCGGCCAGCTCCGCCGCGGCGGCCAAGCCCACCGGCCCGGCTCCGACCACCACGACCGGCAGCTCCACGTTCACGTCCATCATGCCTCCATCGACGTCTATCGATTGATAGAAGCCGGAATCTATCGCCCCGTATCGATGGACGCAACCATCAATCGTCGTCGATACTGAACGGCATGAGCGTGCTCGTGACCGACCCGCAGCCGGCGCAGCTCCCCGGCGACGACGCCGCCACCTACGCGCACTGGTTCGCCTGCCTCGCCGAACCGGTCCGGGTCCGACTGCTGCACGCCGTCGCCACCGCCGGACACCCGGTCCCGGTCGGCCGCCTGGCCGAGCTGGTCGGCATCAGCCAAGCCACCTGCTCCCATCACCTGCGCAAGCTCGCCGAGACCGGCTTCGTCGCCCTCCGCAAGGAGGGCACCACCACCCAGGTCACGGTCAACCCGAACTGCTGCACCGGACTCCCACACGCCGCCGACGCCGTCATGGGGCTGCTCGCACCCGGACCCTGCTGCCCCGACGACGTCCCCGAGGACGTCACCGTTCGCGCCATGACCGACGCCGACTGGGACGACGTCCTGCGCATCTACGCCGAGGGCATCGCCACCGGGCACGCGACCTTCGAGACCGAGGTCCCCGACCGCACAGACCTGGACGCCGACTGGCTACCCGGCCACCTCTGGGTCGCCGAACTCGACGGCGAGGTCGTCGGATGGGCTGCCGCCCGTCCCGTCTCGGCCCGGCCGGTCTACCGGGGCGTGGCCGAGACCTCGATCTACGTGACCGATGGTCACCGGGGTCGCGGCATCGGCCGGGCACTGATCCGCCACCAGGTCTGCGCGGCCGACGACGCAGGCCTCTGGACCCTGCAGACGTCGATCTTCCCCGAGAACCGGGCGAGTCTGGCCCTCCACCACTCAGCCGGTTTCCGCACCCTCGGCGTGCGCGAACGGATCGGACAGCACCACGGCCAGTGGCGGGACACCGTGTTCCTCGAACGACGTGCCGACGACCGCAGCCAGTCCACAATTTCCGCTAAGGCGAATCAACACTGAACGACTGAGATGATCATACACTTCGTGGGAGAATAGGTGAATGGCCGACGACTCGATAGGCAAGCGCATCGCCACCTACCGGCGCCGTCGTGGACTCAGCCAGGCCGCGCTCGCAGGGCTCGTCGGACGCTCCGAGTCCTGGCTCTCACAGGTCGAGCGTGGCGTCCGGTCGGTCGACCGAATGTCTGTGTTGCTTGATCTCTCGCGCATCCTGCATGTCGAGGTCCAGGCCCTGACCGGCGCGCCGTGGCAACTCGCTCCCAACGGTGGTCCACGTGCCGAGGGGATCGAGAACGTCCGCAGTGCGCTGAACCAGTACACCGGCCTGCTCGGCGGGGACACACCGCCGCCGAACCTCGCAGAATTGCGGGGCGAGGCGTCTGCCTCACATTTCGACTATCAGGCCGCGAAATACGCGAATGTCATCCGGGCTATTCCACAGCTCGTGACCGATGCCGACTCGGCATTGACGAATGCCGGCTCGGACGATCGCGAGGCGGCTCTGTCGTACGTCGATGCCTACGTCGTCGCCTCCAAGCTCCTGACGAAGCTGGGAGTTGGGGAGCTGGGCGCCGTGGCTGCCGACCGGGCGGCGATGGCCGCCGGCCGCGCCGATTCACCCGCGGCGCAGGGCATGGCCATCTACCAGGTAGTGACCGCGCTTCTGCGCTCCGACCAGGTCGACCAGGCCGAGCAACTCGCAATGCGGATGGCACAGCAGCTCCGCCCTCTGGCGCGCTCCGATGATCCGGCGCTCGTGTCCGTCACGGGTGCGCTGTGGCTGATCGCGGCCGTGATCGCCGCGCGCCGGACCGACAGGTGGGAGGCCGACCGGCGGCTTGCCGAAGCGTCCATACTCGCCGGGCTTCTCGGCCACGACGCGAACTACGCCTGGACGGCGTTCGGACCGACCAACGTTGCGATCCACCGGGTATCCGTTGCGGCCGAGCTGGGGGACCCGGCTGCAGCACTCGACGCGGCCGCCGAGGTGGACCTTGATGCACTTCCGGCTGGCCTGCTCTCGCGGCGGGCTCAGGTGAACCTCGACCTCGCGTGGGCGCAGGCCCAGCGTCGACGGGATGCCGAAGCCACGCTGAATCTGCTGGCCGCGGAGAAGGCAGCGCCAGAGGCTGTCGCGCAGAACGTCATGGCCCGCGAGATCATGCGGGAGATGCTGGCCCGCGCCAAGCGCGGCAACGGGAACGCACTGCAGGCGCTCGCGACCCGGGCCGGTGTGCTGGACTAGATGCCATGACGGCACCGCTCGGGTTCGTGGTCTGCGGCGCACCGCTGGCAGCCCGCGCGATCGACGTCGCTCGGGCCCTGACCGATGAGGGCTGGACTCTCTCGATCGGAGTCAGCGAGGCCGGGGCCGAGTGGGTCGATCCGGACAAGCTCGCCGTCATCGGGGAGCACGCCGTCGCGACTCGTCGACGCCATGCCACAGAGCGGCGTCGAACACCACGGCCGGAACAGGTCGTCGCATTCCCGTTGACGTTCAACACCGCCAACAAGATCGCCGCCGGCATCATGGACAATCACGTGACCGGAACTCTGTGCGATGCCCTCGGCACCGGCGCCTCCGTCCTGGCCACGCTCATGGTCAACGACCGGCTCTGGGGCCACCCGACCTGGGACGGCACTCTCGACTGGCTCACCGCGGCCGGTGTCCGGTTCCTGGACCCGCGTGTCGGCGACGTCACCCGGCCCGAGCCCCTGCCTTCTGGTATCGGTGAACAGGTCGTCGACGGCTTCGATCCACGCTGGATCGTCGACGCCGTTGCCGCCCTTCCCGGCGACGACTCCTGACCCTGGAAGCTGTGCGACCCGTACGTCTGTGCGGGTCGCATTTTTGTGCGGGTTGAGGCTCTGAACTGCGGTTTTCCTAGGTAGGCGCTCCCCGAGAGGTCGGGACGACAGGGCGCGAGTCCCAGGAGGACCGTCATGGCGATGATCAAGGTCGACACCACCGGCACCCGCTTCACGGTGGGTGCCGCTCCTCGGCCGAAGAACGATATGGAAGGCCGCCAGCGCCAGGACCGGCAGACTGGGGCGCCGCTGTTCACCACGCAGCTGGTGAAGGTCGACGACGAGGGCGCCGAGATCCTTTCGATCACCACGTCGGGCGCCCCGCAGGTGGAGCAGGGCGCCGAGGTGCGTCCGGTCGGGCTGATCGCGATCCCGTGGCAGCAGGGCCAGCGCTCCGGTGTGGCGTTCAAGGCCGACCGGATCGAGCCGGCGCACGCCCCGGCCTCCAAGGCGTCCTGACGCCTGGTCGGTGGAGAGGGCCGGGACTCACTTCCCCGGAGCCCCGGTTCTCTCCGCCGGCACTGCTCGCGCTCCCCGCCTCCCGCTGCCCTGCGCCTGGAAGGCCGATCTACATGCCTCGCAACGCCTCGCCCGCCCGGACGTTCGGCGTCGGCAAATCCCGCGTCGACTCCTTCGAGATCATCTCCGCACCGCCCCGCAACCCCGTCGTCCGTATCCTCGCGCTGCTGCTGCGGCTGCGCGCAGAGCTGTTCGTCCTCGCCCTGCTACTCACGGTGTGGGTGGCGCTCGCCCCGGACCATGCGCCCGGCCCGGACGACACCACGGTCGAAATCCCCGGCACCGGCCTGGCCACGACCACCCGCGCCGGCCTGTTCGTTGTCATCGCGCTGCTGCTCGTGGCTCTGCCGTGGACGCGCCGGTTCCTGTTCCACCGCGCCCAGTCCGTCATCACCCGCCACCGGGTCCGGCAGGCCCTTCTCGAGTGTCGCGTGCTCAACTCCCGCTCTCGCGCCTGCCCGCTCACCCTCTGGGCTCGCCCGACCCGCGTAGGCGAGGTCGTGTGGCTGTTCCTGCGTGCCGGCATCGGTCCACACACCGTGGAAGATCAGGCCGAGGAACTGGCCGCGACCTGCTTCGCCCGCGAATGCCGAATCACAGCCTGGCCCTCATCGATCAACGTCGTCCGGGTCGAGATCATCCGCCGCGACCCCCTGGCTCCGAACCTGATCCGCTCCGACTTGTTCCGCTGGGCCTCGGGCGATCCCCGCGGCGAGGGCTGGTCGATCGACAACGCCGACGTTCCGGTCGTCCCGGTCCCGCGGCCGGAGCCGGCCCGACCGGTGCTCCCGTCGGCGCCACGCTCGGCGATCGACGGCCCGCAGCCCGAGGCCCGTGATGGGGATTGGTCGGACTATGTCTGAGCACCCGCACACGATGCCCCTGCCCGTCGATCCGATCGCAGGCCCGAAGCCCGGCCGCTTGGTGCGCCCGCTGCTGGTGCTCGCCCGCTGGGCCGACGAGTACGCGGCCCGCCGCCGTGAGCGCCGCGCGACCGCAGGGCCGTCGATTTGGGAGCCGATCCACCTCGGCGTCGGCGAGGACGGCCGTCCCCTCCGCCTCCCGTTGATCTACCGCAACATGCTGCTCGCCGGGGAGCCCGGCGCCGGCAAGTCCGTCGGGTTGAACAACATCGTCGCCCACGCCGCCCTGTCGACCGACTGTCGGTTGTGGCTGTTCGACGGCAAGATCGTCGAACTCGGACTCTGGCGCTCCTGCGCAGAGCGGTTCGTCGCCAACAGCCTCGATGACGCGATCCAAGCCCTGCTGGATCTGCAGTCGGAGATGGACTCCCGGTACGCGGTCCTGGACGACGAGCGGCGCCGCAAGATCGCCCCGGACGACGGTGTCTCGCCGATCGTGGTGGTGCTCGATGAGCTGGCGTACTTCGCCGCGACCGTCGGCACCAAACGCGAGCAAGAATCCTTTTCGGTCCTGGTCCGTGACCTGGTGGCCCGCGGCCGCGCGGCCGGGATCATCGTCGTCGCGGCCACGCAGCGCCCGTCCGCGGACATCATCCCCACCTCGCTGCGGGACCTGTTCGGCTACCGGTGGGCGTTTCGCTGCACCACCGACACCAGCTCGGACATCGTCCTCGGCCACGGCTGGGCGGGTCGCGGTTACACCGCCGCGTCGGTGGCCCCGGAGGCCAAGGGGATCGGGTTCCTGCTCGCCGAGGGCGGTATTCCGCGGCGGGTCAAGGCCGCCTACCTCTCCGACGACGAGGTTTACGCTCTCGCCGACCGCGCGACCCTGCACCGCCGCGCCCATCACGGCACCGACGGCCAGGACGTCGACGACGCCCGGAGCCGGTCATGACCGCCACCGGAGACCGGCCGTCGGTGCCGGAGATGGTGGAGGCCGGGCTCGGCCGCACCGGCGCGGCGATGTGGCACGCCGACGCGCGCTACGAGCGCGGAAAGATCACTCTCGATCACCACTGGCGGATCCTGGCCGCGCTGCACGCCCGCCGGGTGCGGTGGTGGGCGGTGCTCGAACGCCACGTCCTCGACGACCGAACCACCCCGCTCGTGTTCTACCGCGCTGTGCTCGGCGCCCGCGAGAACGCTCACCGCGTCGCCCGCTACTGGCACCAGCAGGCCGCCACCGTCACCGCCGTCGCCGAGCACGAGACCGGGACCGCGTGATGAGCACGGCCGGTCGGGACCACGCCACCGTCGACGCCCTCGCGGCCCGACGGCTGTCCCGCCTGGCCGCAGACACCCCCGGAGCCGAACTCGTCGCCTCCGCCAGCCGACGGGACAACCACACGGCCTGGCTCAACCACGTCGCCCCCGCCGCCGGGTGCGCGCACCCGGTCAAGCTCTCCGGCACCGTCTACCGGCTCGAACAGTCCACCGGCCGGATCGCCAGTGAGCGGCACACCGCCGAGATGCCCGACGGGCTGATCTACACCGCCTGCGGCAACCGCCGCGCCTCGGTCTGCCCGTCCTGTGCCGAGACGTATCGGGCGGACACGTTCCAGCTCGTCACCGCCGGCTTGGTGGGCGGCAAGGGCACCCCCGTCACGGTCGCCGGGCACCCGTGCGTGTTCCTGACCGTCACCGCGCCCTCCTTCGGCCCGGTCCACGCCCACCGCACCGACTCCCGCGGCCGGCTTCTCCCCTGCCGCCCGCGCCGGGACGAGACGGTGTGCGCGCACGACGTGCCGCACGCCTGCTGGGAGCGCCACCCGGAGGACGACCCGCGGGCCGGGCAGCCGCTGTGCCTGGACTGCTACGACCACCCGCACCAGGCGGTGTGGAACATGCACGTCGGCGAACTCTGGCGCCGCACGATGATCGCCGCCAACCGCGGACTGCGCCATCTCGAAAAGCTCACCAAAGCGAAGCTGCGCCTGAGCTACACCAAGGTCGCCGAGTTCCAAGCCCGTGGAGCCGTGCACCTACACGCCCTGGTCCGGCTCGACGGCCGCGACCCGGATCCGAACCTGTCCCACCTGACCCTGCCGCCACCGCCCGGCGTCTCCGCCGCACAGGTGGCACTGCTGCTGCGCTCCGCAGTGTCCGGGACCGGGTTCCTGACCGAGCCGCACCCCTACCGGCCCTCGGGCTGGTGGATCGAGTGGGGCGCCCAGGTCGACCCCCGCCCCGTCCGGCTCGCACCGACCGATCTCGACAACCGCGCCGAGATCACCACGACCGCCGTCGCCGCCTACCTCGCCAAGTACGCCACCAAGGCCACCGAGACCGCCGGGCACCTCTCCACCCGGCTACGGCCGGACACAGTCCGCTCGTACACGAACCTGGCCACGCACACCGGCCGTCAGATCGATGCCTGCTGGCGTCTCGGCCAGCGTCCCGGCGGCTGGGATCCCGAGGAGTGGGCGACGTCCTGGGGCCGGCTGTGGCGGTGGGCGCACATGCTCGGCTTCGCCGGCCACTTCTCCACCCGCTCCCGGCGGTACTCGACGACGCTGACCGCGCTCCGGCAGGCTCGCCGCGACTGGCAGCGTCAACACTCGACGGCAGGACCCGTACCCGACGATGGGGAACGACTCGACGACGACGAGGACACCACCGAGGTCGTCATCTCCTCGCTGCAGTACGCGGGTATCGGCTGGCACACCACCGCTGACGCGCTCCTGGCGAACACCGCTGCGGCCCAGGCCAGAGCCAGGAGGCGGACCGCGCGTGAGGAGCTGACCACCGCCATCTGAGAGGCATACCGATGAAGGGCACCAGCGCTACGCAGGACGAGATCCACGGAGGGACCGCGATGGAGCGAGCTGCAGGACGGCTGTGGGGTGTGCAGGACGTCGCGACGTACCTGGGCGTTCCCGTGATGACGATCTACCACTGGCGCCGGACCGGCTACGGGCCCAAGGGCACCCGCGTCGGCCGGTACGTCCGGTACCGCCCGGACGACGTGCGCGCCTGGTTCGATCAGCAGTACAGGGAGGCCGGCTGATGCCTCGCCCTCCTCTGCCGATCGGCACCTACGGTGCAATCCACACGACCACGCTCGTGACCAGCGAGATCCGCGCCTCGACCCGGTTCCGGGACCTCGACGGCGTCACCCGCAAAGTCGAACGCACCGGACCGACCGCGGCCATCGCCAAGAACCGGCTGCGGGAGCACCTGCGGGACCGCGCGCAGCAGGGACCGCGTGAGGGCCTGAACGGCGATTCCCGGCTCCGTGAGGCTGCCGAGCTGTGGATGACCCGGGTCGACCAGCTCGTCACCACCGGGCAGCGCTCGCCGAACACCGCCCAGCTCTACCGGCTCACGCTGGACACCCATGTCCTGCCGGCGCTCGGTGAGCTGCGGCTGCGTGAGGTCACCGTCCCGCGCCTGGATCACGTCATCCAGACCATGCAGCTCCACAAAGGCACCGGGACGGCGAAGGTCTCGCGGACGGTGCTGTCCGGGCTGCTCGGCCTGGCGGTGCGCTACGGCGCGATCCCGAGCAACCCGGCCCGTGACGTCGGGCGGATCAGCGGACCGGCCCGCCGGTCGCCGCGGGCGCTCACGGTGGAGGAGCGGCAGCGCTGGGTGCGCCGGCTGGCCGCCGATCCAGCCGCCCACCGTAAGGACCTGCCGGACCTGTGCGAGTTCATGCTGGCGACCGGAGTCCGGATCGGCGAGGCTCTGGCCGTCACCTGGGACGACGTCGATCTGACCGAGCGCCTGGTCGTCGTCGAGCACACGATCATCCGCCGCAAAGGGGTCGGCCTGATCCGCAAGGCGACCAAGACCGAGTCCGGGGAAAGGACGCTGCGGCTCCCGCGATTCGCTGTTGCGATGCTGCGCCGGCGGAAGCTGGAAGCGGGCTCGCACGGCCCGTTGTTCCCGGACTCGTTCGGTGGCTGGCGCGATCCGTCGAACACCTCGCGGGATCTGCGCACCGCGCGCGGGTCTGACGAGTTCGGCTGGGTCACGAGCCACGTGTTCCGCAAGAGCGCGGCGACCTGGATGGAGCGGGCGGGCCTCTCGGCGCGGGACGTTGCCGATCAGCTCGGGCACGCGCGGGTGTCGATGACGCAGGACGTCTACTTCGGCCGTCGCATTCTCAACGAGGACGCCGCGGATGCCCTGGACGAGGCCTACCGCTCGGCCCGCGAGGATGACACAGGCGATGACGACGGAGGGCCGCCGATGGACGTTTCCGCCGGGTAAGCGCCGGGTGATCGTGAAATGGAAATCCCGATCATGTTTCTGACCTGGGGAATGTGCTCCTCCGACTGGACTCGAACCAGTAACCACCCGATTAACAGTCGGGTGCTCTGCCATTGAGCTACGGAGGACTGTTCACGCTGCCCAGACCGTCGGCCCGGCAACAAGAAAAACTCTACAACACCCTCCGGAGCGCTGCGGCAACCCCCCGTTCGGACGCCGTCCGTGCTGGTCGCGGCGGTGCACGGGTGCCGGAGGGCGGGCCGCGGCCACCCGGTACGGTCGGCCTCGGACCGAGGAGGTGAGGGGCATGGTCAGGTTCCTCGTGGGTGTCGCCGTCGGGTACGTGCTCGGCACCCGGGCCGGGCACGAGCGATACGAGCAGCTGGTGCGGGCCTACCACCGTGCCGTGGACCATCCGGCGGTGCAGGGCGCGGCCGGTGTCGCGCAGGCCGGTGTGGAGAACGTGATCGGCCGGGCCCGGGGCGAGCGCTCCCGCGGCGCCTAGCCTTCAGCGCTTGCGGGCGACCGCGAACACCCGGCGGAACGGGAACCAGGTGCTGCCGTCCGCGGACGGCGGGTACGCGGCCCGCAGCCGCGGCGCCAGCTCGGCCACGAACGCGGCGTGGGCGTCGTCGTCGAGCGCGTCGCGGACCGGGCGCAGCGCGGTGCCGGAGATCCAGCGCAGGACCGGGTCGTCGCCGTCGAGCCGCTGCAGGTAGGTCGTCGCCCAGGCGTCGACCTCGGCCCCGGCCGTGGTCAGCAGGTCGGCGTAGCCGAGCGGATCGAGCACGCTCTCGGTGCCGCGCAGCAGGATCCGCTCGCGCCACCGCGGCTGGGCCGCGACCTCGCGGGTGAGCACGTGCGACGGCGCGTCGAAGTTCCCGGGCACCTGAACCGCCAGCCACGCGCCCGGCGCCAGCGACGCCATCCAGCGGCGCAGCAGGCCGGGGTGCTCAGGGACCCAGTGCAGCACCGCATTGCTGACGACGACACCGGTGTTCCGCGGCGGCGTCCAGTCCCGGATGTCGGCCTGCGCGGCGTCCACCCCGGCGGCCCGGGCCGTGGCGACCATGTCCGGGGACGAGTCGAACGCCTCGACCGTCGCGGCAGGCCAGCGCCGTGCCAGCAGCCCGGTGAGGTGCCCGGGGCCGCAGCCGGCGTCGACCACCCGCGGCAGCTCCGGCGCCGGCTCCCCGATCCGGGCGAGCAGGTCGAGGAACGGGCGGGTGCGGTGGTCGTCGAACGCCCGGTACAGCACCGGATCCCAGCTCGGCACCCTCAGTTCTCCGGCAGCCGGGCCGCGATCCCCTCGGCCAGCCGGCGGGCGGCGATCGGGTCGGTGCCGACGTCCGGCCGGACCTGGACGACCAGGCCGTCCCGGCCGGGCACCTTGCGCTGCAGCACCCAGGCCCCGCCGCCGGGCAGCTCACGGTGATTGCGGGACCGGATCGACCCGGTCACCCGTTCCTGCACGGCCTGCGGCACCTTCCCCGGTTCGGCCAGCCGAAACCGGCGCGGCCCGGCATCGGCCAGCAGCTCGGTGCCGGGGGCGATCTCCTCGGCGACGGTCGGGATCACCACGAGGGCGGACTTGTCCCAGGCGGCCTTGCCGATCTCGTGCCAGCCGACCCGCTCGGGCGGTTCGCCGGGCGGCCAGATCCCCCACGACGTGACGACCAGGATCCCGCCACCGTTGGCGGTCGCCGTCGCGACGACCGCCTCCTCGGCGGCGAGGTGCTCGGCCACCGTCGCCGGCACGGGATCGCGGCCCAGCAGCCGCCCGAGGAAGCCCTTCATCCGGCCGTCCCGGCGGCCTGCTGCCGCAACTGGATCTTGTACTGCTCCAGCGGGACCAGCACGCCGAAGAGCTCGTTGTACTCCTCGAAGTCGGTGGTCATGTTGGTCCGCTGCAGCTGCGACTTCAGGTCGGCGATCTCGCGCTCCACCAGCGCGAGCCGGACCCCGGCGAGCACGCCACCGACGTAGGAGACCTCGTCGGGATTGCGCCTCGGCAGCTCCAGTCCCTCCACCGCCAGCTCGCTGACCAGGCGCTTCGCCTCGTCCCCGGCGACCTCGGCGGCGACGGCGTCCAGCCACTCCGGGCCCTCCAGCCCGGCCTGCACCCCGCCGGCGACCATGATCGCGCGCCGGACCGCGGCGAACTGCGGGTGCGTGAACCCGGACTCGGGCAGCTCGTCGAACCCGGGCCCGGCGACGCCGGGGATCTGCAGCGCGGCCTTGAGCGCCTCCCGCTGCAGGTGCAGCCGGGCGTCGTCGCGGGGCGGCGCGGGCGGGGCCGCGCGGCGCCGGGACCGGCCCTCGACCGGCGCACCCGCGGTCTCCCGCACCCGGCGGACGACGACCGCGATGTCCTCC
Organism: Pseudonocardia nantongensis; assembly: GCF_046546495.1. Lineage (NCBI taxonomy): Bacteria > Bacillati > Actinomycetota > Actinomycetes > Pseudonocardiales > Pseudonocardiaceae > Pseudonocardia > Pseudonocardia nantongensis. Next base: position 18,712 of record NZ_JBKGXT010000024.1, read on the forward strand.
CATCCGACCCAGCCGGCGAGCCGGCGGGCGTACTCGTCACGCAGGTCCTCGCGCTTGATCCGGGCCACCAGCGGCACCGTGCGCTGCAGCGCCGCCACCCGGCCCTCCGCGGACTCCAGCCGGTGGTTGCGCAGCTCGGTCCGGATCGCGAACTCGAACAGCGGCTCGCGGCGGGCGACCAGGTCGCGCACGGCGGCGTCACCGTGGTTGTTCCGCAGGTCGCAGGGGTCCTGGTTGTCCGGCGCGATCGCGACGTAGGTCTGGGTCGCGAAGCTCTGGTCGCCCTCGAACGCCTTCTGCGCGGCCTTCTGGCCTGCGTCGTCACCGTCGAAGGTGAAGATCACCTCGCCGCGGTCGAACGAGTCGTCGCCGATCAGCCGGCGGATCACCGAGATGTGCTCGGAACCGAACGCCGTGCCGCAGGAGGCCACCGCCGTCGTCACCCCGGCCAGGTGCATCGCCATCACGTCGGTGTACCCCTCGACGACGACGACCTGGCGGGTCCTCGCGATCTCCCGCTTGGCCTGGTCCAGGCCGAACAGCACGTGCGTCTTGCGGTAGACCGGCGTCTCGGAGGTGTTGAGGTACTTGGCCTCGATGCCGTCGTCGTCGAACAGCCGGCGCGCGCCGAACCCGACGACGTCGCCGCCCAGGTCCCGGATCGGCCACATCAGCCGGCGGTGGAACCGGTCGATCGCGCCGCGCCTGCCCTCCTTGGCGATCCCGGACTTGATCAGCTCGTCGAGCTGGTAGCCCAGCCCGAGCAGGTGCTTGGTGACGGTGTCCCAGCCCGCGGGCGCGTAACCGCAGCCGAACTTCTCGGCCGCGGCCTCGTCGAACCCGCGGTCGGCGAGGAACTGCGCGGCGGGCCGCCCGGCCGGCGTGCGGAGCTGCTCGGCGTAGAACTCGGCGGCGCGTCTGTTGATCTCCAGCAACCGGGAGCGGGTGCCGCGGTCGCGCTGCACCGAGGAGCCGCCGCCCTCGTAGGTCAACCGGACGCCGACCCGCTCGGCGAGGCGCTCGACCGCCTCCGGGAAGCCGATGACCTCCATCTTCATCACGAAGTCGATGACACTGCCGTGCTCGCCGCAGCCGAAGCAGTGGAACGTGCCGTGCGAGGGCCGGACGTTGAACGACGGGGTCTTCTCGTCGTGGAACGGGCAGAGCCCCTTCAGCGAGCCCGCGCCGGCGCGGCGCAGCGCCACGTACTCCTCGACGATCTCCTCGATGCGGCAGCGGTCACGGACCTCGGTGATGTCCGCGTCCCGGATCCGTCCCGCCACGGGGCCCAGTCTAGGTCTCGCGACCGACGGCGCCGACGGCCGCGTCCGGCGGGGCTCCGGCCGGGCCGTCCGGCGGCTCCGCCGGACGACGGCGCCGGCGCACCAGGCCGAGGCCGACGTACATGCCGACCAGCGCGATCCCCAGGCCGAGCAGCGCCTGCACGGTCAGCGGCTCGCCGAGCACCGGGACCGCGACCAGCGCGGTCGTCGCGGGGACCAGGTTCAGCAGCGCCGAGACGTGCACGGTGTGCCGCCAGCGCAGCAGCAGGAACATCAGCGCGAACGCGGCCGCCGAGTTGAAGATCCCCAGCCAGCCGACGGCGAGCCAGCCGCCGAACCCGGACGGCCACGGGCTCGCCCCCAGGAACGGCCACGCCGCCAGGGTGGCGACCAGCGACGTCGCCATCTGCACGATCACGCTCGTGACGACGGGCGTCTCGTCGTTGAACCGCTTCTGGTAGAGCGTGCCGGCCGTCAGCGAGACCATGCCCAGCACCGGGAGGACGACCGCGGCGCCGAACCCGCCGCCCAGCTCGTCGGAGAGCACCACGTAGACGCCGACCGCCCCGATCAGCAGGCCGAACACCGGTGCCGGGCCGAGCCGGGCCTTCAGCAGCAGCGGGGTGAGCAATCCGACCAGCAGCGGCGCCATGCCCAGGATCAGGCTGGACAGCCCGGCCGGGACGCCCGCGGACAGTCCGGTGTAGACGAAGGTGAACTGCCCGACCTGCAGCAGCAGCGCGGTCACCGCCAGGTGCAGCCAGGCCCGCCCGCGGGGCAGCGCCGGTCGCAGGACCGCCGCCACGGCGAGCATCGCGACCAGCGCGACGACGAACCGCCACAGCAGGACCGCGGGCACGTCCAGGTACCCGGTGGCGATCTTGCCGACGATGAAGCCGGATGCCCACAGCGGCACGAACAGCACGCTCAGGACCGGCACGAGCAGGAACCCCCACCGGGATCCGGCGGGGGGCACGCGGTCGCTCATGCCCGGCAGTCCATCGCAGTGCTAACGACTGCGGCAACCGCACGTGGGTCATCCCTCACCCGTCCTACGGTACTGACGTGACGCAGCACGCCGAGGACTTCGCCGCCCTGCGCGGGTACCTGCTCGGCGTCGGGTACCGGATCACGGGCAGCCACGCCGGGGACGCGGTCCAGGACGCCCGGTTGCGGGCCGGTGCTGCCGATCAGGCCGGGCGGAGCCGCTCGTGCCAGGCTCGCGCCTGCGTGTCGGTGAGCACCGCGATCTGGTCGATCACCACCCGCAGCCGCGCCCGGTCGTCGCCGGCGGCCGCCCAGTCCTCGGCCCGGGCCGGGTCGAGCACCTCCGGCGCCCGTTCCGACAGCACCGCGGCCAGGTCGTGCAGCACCTCGCGCTGGTGCGCCTGCATCGCCAGGTGCCGCGGATCGCTCATCACGTACCGGGTGGCGAGGGCCTTCAGCAGCACCACCTCGGCGCCCGCCGGGACCGGGACCACCAGGTCGGCGCGGTGCCGGGCGAGCGCGGCGTCGCTGTGGGCGTCCAGGGTGGCGTCGGTGGCGGCGTGCGCGAACCGCCCGACGAGCTCGCTGGTCATCCGCTTCATCGCGACCAGGTCGTCACCGCCGGCGACCGCGACGTCGAAACCGCGCACCGCCCGCACCGCCGGCAGCCGGTCCAGCCGGGCGGCGGCCTCCGCGCACGCCCCGGCGTCCGCCCCGAACCGCTGCGCGGCCTCGGTGGCCAGCGCCTCGCGCTCGGCCGGCGAGGAGAGCACCGCCAGGTCCATCCGGCCGGCGAGCACCGCGTCCTCGACGTCGTGCACCGAGTAGGCCACGTCGTCGGCCCAGTCCATGACCTGGGCCTCCATGCTGCGCTGCCCCGGCCGGCCGCCGAGCCGGATCCACTCCAGCGCCGGGAGGTCGTCGGGGTAGGCACCGAACTTGCGCTCGGCACCGCGCCGCGGCCACGGGTACTTCGTCGCCGCGTCCAGGGTCGCCCGGGTCAGGTTGAGCCCGCCGGGCTCGCACCCGTCCAGCGAGCGGGCCTTCGGCTCGAGCCGGGTCAGGATCCGCAGGGTCTGGGCGTTGCCCTCGAAGCCGCCGCACCCGGCCGCGGCCGCGGACAGTGCGCGCTCGCCGTTGTGCCCGAACGGCGGGTGCCCGATGTCGTGCGCGAGTCCCGCGGCGTCCACGACGTCCGGGTCCAGGCCCAGTTCCTCGGCCATCCCGCGACCGATCTGGGCGACCTCCAGCGAGTGCGTCAGCCGGGTCCGCGGGATGCCGGTGACCTCGGCGCCCTCGCCAGGGCCGACGACCTGGGTCTTCCCGGCCAGCCGGCGCAGCGCGGCGGAGTGCAGCACCCGCGCCCGGTCCCGGGAGAACGGGCTGCGCCGCTCCACCCGTCCGCGCTCCCCCAGCCCGGAGCCCTTCGGCGGCTCCGGGTGCCTGCGCTCGGCGTCGGCGGGGGTGTAGCCGGGGTCGACCGGGGCGGGGGCGGTGGTGGACACGGCGGGCCGGCTCCTCAGCCCAGCCTGCTCGCCGCGGTGTCCACCGAGGCGTGCGTGAGCTCGTAGAACAGCAGCGCACCGGTCTCCCGGTAGATGTACTGGAACTGCGTCTGTCGGGTCTGGACCATCGGCCCGGAGCGGGTCGGCGAGGTCCACGCCTCCAGGCCCGCGTCCCGGGCCATGGTGCGGGCCCGGAGACTGTGCCACGGATCGGACACCAGCAGCGCCGACTCCCAGCCCTGCTCGCGGGCGGCCACGGCGACGGCCTCCAGGCTGCCCAGCGTGTCCTCGCCCTCGGCGACGGCCTGCACCCCACCGGCCGGCACGCCCTGCCCGAGCAGCCAGTCCCGGCTCGCCTCGGCCTCGGTGTAGCGGTCGCCGGACCGGCCGCCGCCGACCGTCACGATCCGGGGGGCCACGCCGTCCCGATAGAGCTGCTCGGCGTGCTTGAGCCGGGCACGCAGCACCGCGCTCGGCTCGCCGTTGTACTGCGCCGCGCCGAGCACGACGACCGCATCCACCGACCGCTGGTCGTCGATCCGGGCCACCTGCCAGACGCGCAGCGCGGTCACGCCGACGACGGCGACCAGCATCACCAGTCCGCCGACCAGGAGCCGGGCGCCCCAGGTCATGCCGATCCGGACCCGGCCCCGGGCCGGGGCGGGCCGGTCCGGCGGCGGGGCGGCGCCGCGGCCGCGCCGTGACGAGGGCGCGGTCATCCGCCGATCCGTCCCGCGGAACCGGCCAGCGCGGACGCCGAGCGCCCGGCCCGCAACGCGATCACCTGGGCGACGATCGACACCGCCGTCTCGGCCGGGGTGCGGGCGCCGAGGTCCAGCCCGACCGGGCCGTGGATCGCGGCGAGTCCCTCCTCGCCGACGCCGGCGGCGATCAGCCGTTCCCGGCGCGCGGCCTGGGTGCGGCGCGACCCGAGTGCGCCCAGGAAGCCGCGGCCGTGCCCGAGACCCTCGAGCAGGATCGCGTCGAACGCCGGATCGTGGTCGAGCAGGACGAGCACGTCGGCGTCGGTGAAGGCGGCGACGGCGGCGTGGGCCTCGTCGAGCCCGGTCACCGTGCGGGCGTCCCAGCCGAGTAGCCCGGCCTGCGCGTGCAGCGCGGCGCCGAGCGCGCCCTCGCCGACGACCAGCATCGACGGGACCGGCACCCAGACGTCGACCAGCACCTCCGCACCCCCCGCGGTGACCCGCTCGGTGCTGGTGGCGCCGCGGCGCAGCAGCCCGCGCGCGGCGTCCGCGGCCTCGGCGGTGACCGCCGGGTCGCCCAGGTCGCCGTGCTCGACCGACAGGTCGGCGCCGGTCAGGACGAGGGCCGCCGCGCCGTCGACGGTGGACAGCAGCGCGGCGGGCCGGGCGGCCTCCAGCGCCTCGCCGAGCGCGGCCGCGGCGGTGGCCGGCAGCGGGTGCCCGACCAGCGTCGCGCCGCCGGCGCAGGCGAGCCCGGCCGCCAGCGCGGAGGGCTCGGTCACGTGCGCCTCCCGGACGGTCGCGCGCCCGCCGGCGGCCTCGGCGGCCAGCGGGCGGGCCGTGTCGTCCAGGGCGCCGAGGTAGATCAGGCCCTGCACCTCGCCATCGGGGGTGCCGGCGAGCAGCTGGCCGGACTCGACCGAGCCGAACCCGTGCCGCTGCAGGACCCGCACCACACCGATCCCGGCAGCGGTGCCACCGGCACTCCAGCGGCGCAGCGCGGCACCCAGCTCGCGGTACGGGTCGGCGGTCGGGGGCGTGGTGGTGCTCACGGGCGCCAGGGTAGCGACGGGGACCGACAGGTCGGCGGCCCCCGGGAAGGGTGGCCGGCCCCGGGGCCGGTCGCGCGCACCGGTTACCGCCCTCCGGGCGAATCGAGGATGGCGCGGAACCGTACGATCGCCGCACGCGTTGTCCGTGTCGACACACCATCCGATCGCGAGTCAGGAGTCATGGACCCCAGCGACAGTCCCGGCGCCGTCCGAGTCCCACCCGGACGGCGACCCCGCACCGCCCCTCGTCCCGCCCCTTCCGGGCCTGATCGCCGGGTGGTGGCGCTCCGGTGATCGGCACGATCGCAGGCATCCTGCTCGGCATCCTCGTGGTCCTCGCGATCACGGCGCTGACCGGCTACTTCGTGGCCCAGGAATTCGGCTACATGGCCGTCGACCGGTCCCGGCTCAAGGCGCGAGCCGCCGAGGGCGACTCCGGCGCCGCCCGCGCGCTGGACATCACCCGCCGCACCTCGTTCATGCTCTCCGGCGCGCAGCTGGGTATCACCGTCACCGGCCTGCTGGTCGGTTACGTGGCCGAGCCGCTGATCGGTAACGGCATCGGCGAGCTGCTCGGTCTGACCGGCGTCCCGACCGGCGTCGGTGTGGCGATCGGCACGGTGTTCGCGCTGCTGCTCTCCACCGTCGTGCAGATGGTCTTCGGTGAGCTGTTCCCGAAGAACCTGGCGATCGCCAGGCCGGAACCGGTGGCGCGCCGGCTTGCACTGTCGACGAAGACCTACCTGGCCCTGTTCGGCTGGATCATCAAGCTGTTCGACGCCGCATCGAACCTGCTGCTCAAGGCGCTGCGGATCGAACCGGTGCACGATGTCGAGCACTCCGCGACCCCGCGCGACCTCGAAGCGATCATCGACGACTCGAAGGACTCCGGGGACCTGCGTCCCGAGCTGGCGGCGCTGCTGGACCGGGCGGTCGACTTCACCGACCGCACCGCGCGCGCGGCGATGATCCCGCGGCCGCGGATGTCCTGGGTGCGCTCGGACGCGACCGTCGAGAGCCTGGTCGGTCAGATGGCGGTGCAGCACTCCCGATATCCGGTGCTCGGCAGCCCGCCGGACGTCGAGCACCAGGACGGCCCGGACACGGCGCTGGAGCTGGTCGGCGTCATCTGCCTGAAGGACGTGCTGGCCCTGGCGGACCGGACCGACCTCGATGGTCGCACCGCGGCCGCGATCCGAGTGTCGGAACTGATGCGGGCACCGGTGCTGGTGCCCTCGTCGCTGCCGCTGCCGCAGGTGCTCGCCCAGCTGCGGGCCGACGGCGAGGAGCTGGCCTGCGTGCTCGACGAGTACGGCGGGCTGGCCGGCGTGATCACCGTCGAGGACGTAGCCGAGGAACTGGTCGGTGAGATCACCGACGAGCACGACTCCGTCGGGACCGACCAGGCCAGGGCGTCCGGCGACGGCTGGGTGGTCCCGGGCGACCGGCACGTCGACGAGGTCGGCCGGCTGATCGACGCCGAGCTGCCCGGGGGCGACTACCAGACCGTCGGCGGTCTGGTGATGGCCGAGCTGCAGCGGCTGCCCGAGACCGGGGACGCCGTCTCGGTCGGCATCCCGGGCGACGGTCCGGACGACCCGGAGCGGACGCTCACGCTGACCGTGCACGAGGTGGACCGCCGGGTCCCGTCCTCGGTGCACCTGATGTGGACCGGGGACACCGACCCGAGCGCTCCGGACGGCGCCCGGCAGGACGAGGAGGCCCGGGCATGAGCGCCGTCGAGATCGTTGCGTCGATCCTGCTGATCGCCGCGAGCGCGTTCTTCGTGGCGGTCGAGTTCGCCCTCGTCGCCGCCCGCAACTACCGGCTCGAGGAGGCCGCGCAGACCTCGGCGTCCGCGCGGGCGGCGCTGCGCAGCGCCAAGGACATCTCGCTGCTGCTCGCCGGTTCCCAGCTCGGCATCACGCTCTGCGTGCTCGGCCTGGGTGCCGTCACCAAGCCGGCCGTCGACCACGCCGTGGCGCCCCTGCTGACGGGCTGGGGCCTGCCCGCCGGGGCCGCGGGCGTGCTGTCGTTCGTGCTCTCGCTGATCGCGGTCACCTTCCTGCACCTGGTCGTCGGCGAGATGGCCCCGAAGTCCTGGGCGATCTCGCACCCGGAGCGTTCGGCGATCCTGCTGGCACTCCCGATGCGCGGGTTCATGATCGCGGCGCGACCGGTGCTGGTGCTGCTCAACGGGATGGCCAACCGCTGCCTGCGCGCCGTCGGCGTCGAACCGGTGGACGAGATGGCCTCCGGCCGCAACGCCGAGGACCTGCGCGAGCTGGTGGATCACTCGGCGAAGACCGGGGCGCTGGACCAGGAGCGGCGGGACCAGCTGGTCATCGCGCTGGAGCTGGAGCGCACGCCGGTGCGCGAGCTGGCGCACGAGCCGTCCGGGGTCGCCGCGGACGACGACGTCGAGTCGGTCCAGGCGACCGCGCGCCGGACCGGGCACCTGCGGCTGATCGTCCGCGACGGCGACCGGCCGATCGGATACGTGCACGTGCGGGACACGCTGACCCGGGAGCCGGGCACCCCGGCCCGGGAGGTGTCACGCCCGGTGCTCACCCTGCCGGGTGACACCGCCTACCACGTCGCGGTGAACACGATGCGTGACCAGCGGGCACACCTGGCGCTGATCGAGCAAGACGGCCGCACCATCGGCATCGTCACCCTCTCCGACCTGGTGGAACGGCTGCTGCCCACGGCCGCGTGAGGTGTCGGCCGGACCCGGTCCCCGAGCTGCGCCCGGCCCGGGGCCGCCCTACCCTGGGCCACCTTTCCGACACGACGCCTGGGAGAGGACCACCGATGACCGCACCGTCCCTGCGTCCGGCTGAGCTGGACGATTCCGCGATGTCCCGGGTCAAGCAGCTGGAGGACCGGATCGGTGGGCCGCTGGTGGCCTACCGCCCCGAATCCCCCTACGCGGCGCTCGGCGAGGAGCAGGTCGAGGAGCTCCGCCGCACCGAGGCCGAGCTCGGCGTGCAGCTGCTGGCCTACCGACGCTGAACGCAGCACCGCCCCCGTCCGGTCGTCCGGGCGGGGGCGGTGTGCGCTCAGCTGATGTTCGCTCCGCAAGCTCCGCTCAGCGCCGATGTTCGCTCCGCAAGCTCCGCTCAGCAGCCGAGCAGCCGGGTCGCCAGCCAGGTCTCGACCTGGTCGAGCGCGACCCGCTCCTGGGCCATCGTGTCCCGCTCGCGGATCGTCACCGCCTGGTCGGTGAGGGTGTCGAAGTCGACCGTGATGCAGAACGGCGTGCCGATCTCGTCCTGGCGACGGTAGCGGCGGCCGATGGCACCGGCGTCGTCGAAGTCGACGTTCCAGTTCTGCCGCAACCGCGCGGCCAGGTCCTTCGCCTTCGGCGACAGGTCGGCGTTGCGCGACAGCGGCAGCACCGCCGCCTTGACCGGGGCGAGCCGGCGGTCCAGCTTCAGCACGACCCGCTTGTCGACGCCGCCCTTGGCGTTCGGGGCCTCGTCCTCGGTGTAGGCCTCGATCAGGAACGCCATCATCGACCGCCCGACGCCGGCCGCCGGCTCGATCACGTACGGCTTGTACCGGGTGTCGGTGGCCTGGTCGTAGAACGACAGGTCCACACCCGAGTGGTTCGAGTGCGTCGTCAGGTCGAAGTCGGTGCGGTTGGCGACGCCCTCCAGCTCGCCCCACTCCTGGCCGGTGAAGTTGAACTTGTACTCGATGTCGACGGTGCGCTTCGAGTAGTGGGAGAGCTTGTCCTTCGGGTGCTCGTAGTGCCGCAGGTTCGCACGCTCGATGCCCAGGTCGGTGTACCAGCGGGTGCGCTCGTCGATCCAGTACTGGTGCAGCTCCTCGTCACTGCCCGGCTCGACGAAGTACTCCATCTCCATCTGCTCGAACTCGCGGGTCCGGAAGATGAAGTTGCCAGGGGTGATCTCGTTGCGGAAGCTCTTGCCGATCTGGCCGATGCCGAACGGCGGCTTCTTCCGGGACGTGGTCTGCACGTTCAGGAAGTTCACGAAGATGCCCTGGGCGGTCTCCGGGCGCAGGTACGCCATGCCCTCCTCGGACTCCACCGGGCCGAGGAAGGTCTTGAGCATCATGTTGAACTCGCGCGGCGCGGTGAACTGGCCGCGGGTGCCGCAGTTCGGACAGGGAACCTCGGCGAGGTCGTTCGGGTCCGCCTGCTCGGGGTCGCGGCCCTTGCGCTCGGCGAACTCCTCGGCCAGCTGGTCGGCGCGGAAGCGCTTGTGGCACGAGGTGCACTCGACCAGCGGGTCGGTGAAGGCGTTGACGTGGCCGGACGCGACCCAGGTCTGGCGGGGAAGGATGACCGACGAGTCGAGGCCGACGACGTCGTCGCGGCCGGTGACCATCGACTTCCACCACTGCCGTTTGATGTTGTCCTTCAGCTCGACGCCGAGGGGACCGTAGTCCCACGCCGAGCGGGTACCGCCGTAGATCTCCCCGGAGGCGAAGACGAATCCGCGCCGCTTGGTCAGCGCGACGATGGTCTCGATCTTGGCGGAGGTGGGCTTGCTGGCCACAGCGGTACTCCAGGAACGTGGTTCGGACTGTCCCCACGGACGGACGGCCCGGCGGGGCATCCCAGATTACCGACCCCCGCCGCTCCCCCACCCGGCAGCACCCCCGCACCTCCCCGCGCCCGGCAACGCCTCCCGCCCGCAGCGCCTCCCCGCGGCGGCAGCTGGACGCGCACGGGATCGGAGAACGCGCACCCGATCGGGCGCGCGTCCGCCGAATCGGTGCGCGTTCGGCTCGCGAGGGGGTGGGTGTCACCAGGGTGCCTGTGGGCGGAGGCGGGCCGCGACGGCGCCGAAGCCGGTCAGGTCGTCCCAGGTCCAGCGGACCACCGTCCGCACGCACGGCTGGGCCCGCAACGCGTCCTCGCGACGCTTCTCGCGCAGCACCGCGTCGGCCGGGCTCTCCCCGGGGCGCCGCGAACGGCCGTACTTCTCCATCCCGTCGAACTCGCCGACGACACCGGTGCCCGGCCACCAGAAGTCGACCTGCCCGACGTGGCGGCCCGCGGGATCGCAGATCACGTGCTGCAACACCGGGGCCGGAACCCCGAGCCTGGCCATCCGGACACGGCTGCGGGACTCCCCCGGCCCGTCCGCGCGGGCGTCGGCGAAGGCCAGGACGGCCCGGGCACCTGCGACGTTCCGCCGCCCGGCCGCCGCGTCCACGGCTGCCGCGAGCTCCTCCTCGGCCACCGTCCCGGCGAACAGCGCGGCGTCGGCGACCGCGACGGCGGCTTCGAAGCGGCAGGTCCGGGCCACGTCGACGACGGTCCGGGCGATCGACGTCACCGGCCGGCAACGGCGCGGCGTGCAACTGCACGTGCCGGGTCGAGCGCCCACGGGATCGCAGACCCCTGATGACGTGCATCCGCTGCAGCCCGATCCCCCAGGACGGCAGACCGTGCAGCACGACCGCCGACGCGTGGCTGGCCACCGAGCCCGGAGCGAGCCGCGGCACCGTCGCCTCGACGAGCCTGCGGTGCCGGGCGTCGGTATCCCGGTGGGGTGCATCGTCCGGCTCGACGTAGGCGCCGGGCCGCACCCGGATCAGCCTGCCCGCACGGACCGCGGCGCGGACGGTCTCGTCGGTGTGTCCCTCGTCCAGCAGCGCGCGGCGCAGATGCAGTCCCTTCACCCCGACGACGATCCCGGCCGGTGCACCCCGCCACACCGCGTCCGACCAACCTGTGGATGGTTCGGCCGGTCGGGGACAACTCGCCGGACGCGCACCGAATCCGCCGACGCGCGCCCGATCGGGTGCGCGTTCTCCGAACCCGTGCGCGTTCAGCGGGCCGTGCGCGTTCAGCGGGCCGTGCGCGTTCGGCGGAGCCGTGCGCGGTCAGGCCAGGATCGAGGGGTGGTGCCGGGGGGCGGCGCCGGGGGTGACGCTGACGAGGGTCTCGTGGGTGGCGGGGACGGTGGTGTCGGCCTCGGCGAGGAGGGGGTGGACGTGCTCCCGGATCTCGAACGGGCTCAGGGCGCGGCGGTAGGCGTCGATCGAGTCGAAGCGGACGGTCAGGACCCATTGCGCCGGGTCGTCCACCGCGCGGCCGGCCTCGCCGCCGCGGCACCCGGGCCGGGCGGCCAGGAGTTCCAGCGCCCGGGCGGCCCGCGCGGTGAAGTCGGGCTCCTGCCCGGGGGGCACGGTGAAGCGGCAGACCAGCAGCACGTCGGCGACCGTATCGAACACGCTTATCATGTCGGTTGCGGCCGGCACGGCATGCGAACCGCCGGGGGTGTGGCCGCCGCCCCCGGAGACGGGACTGGACACATGTCGACCGCTGCGGACGCCTCCCGCGCCACCGGACCCGGCGGGGGACACCATCCCCCGCCCAGCCCGGGCCCCGTCCGTGACCAGCGCACGCTGGCCGCGGCCGGTGACCTGCTGCGGGCCCTGGCCGCCCCGGTGCGGATCGCGATCGTCCTGCAGTTGCTGGAACACGCGCGCTGCGTGCACGACCTCGTGGACGCACTCGGTGTCACCCAGCCGCTGATCAGCCAGCACCTGCGGGTGTTGAAGGCGGCCGGGGTGGTCGAGGGCGAGCGCAAGGGACGCGAGGTGCTGTACTCCCTGGTGGACGACCACCTCGCGCACATCGTCGTGGACGCCGTGGCGCACGTGGAGGAGGACTCGTGACCGAGCAGGTGATGCAGGCCGGGGCGAACCGGTCGACGGCCGGGCCGCGCGGTATCCGGGCGACCCGGCAGCGTGCCGCGGTGACCGCGCTGCTCGACCGGCTCGACGACTTCCGCTCCGCGCAGGAGATCCACGAGGAGCTCCGCCGCACCGGCGAGGGCATCGGCCTCACCACGGTGTACCGGACCCTGCAGACCCTCGCCGACGGCGGTGAGGTCGACGTGCTGCGGGTCGCCTCCGGCGAGGCCGTCTACCGGCGGTGCGCCAGCGCGCACCACCACCATCACCTGGTGTGCCGCCGGTGCGGCGCGGCCGTCGAGATCGAGGGCCCCGCGGTCGAGTCCTGGGCCCAGTCGGTCGCCGAGCAGCACGGCTACACCGAGCTCTCGCACACGTGCGAGATCTTCGGGCTGTGCGGGCGCTGCACCCGCGGGTCCTGAACTACCGGTCGGAGCCGGGCAGGCCCGCCCGGTCGCCGTGGCGCGGCGTCCAGCCGGTCCCGGCGCCCGACGAGGACCCCGGCCCCGTACGGCGCGTAGATCTTGTGCCCGGACAGCGCGACGTAGTCGGCGCCCCATCCGGCCAGGGCGATCCGGCGGTGCGGGCGAGCTGGGCGGCGTCCACGCAGACCCGGGCACCGGCCGCCGTCTCATAACGCGACACCGTGCCGATCGTCACAGCACTAGCGTGCCCGAGGAGGAGGTGGGCCGACGATGACCGAAACCCAGCAGGGCAGTGCCCCCGCACCCACGACGGTGCGGAAGATCGACATCCCGGAGTCCGGTGAACTCGCGCAGCTCGCCGGCGTGTTCGACGACCTGCAGTACGTGTTGCGGTGCTGCGAGCACCTGGTCACCGCCCTCGGCGGCCCGGAGGCCGGCCCGGTGCAGGTAGACAGCGACCCCGCCCTGGTCGAGGCACTGTGGACCGGTGCGGTGATCGGCTACGTGCGGTGCTTCTCCGGCCGCGCCGCAGTGCTGACCAGGGACGACCTGGGCTCCCTCGAGCTCGAGGGTGACGTCGGGGAGTTCCACGAGATGGTGTCCAAGCTCCGCGACCACTACGCCTCCCGGCACGTGAACCCGCGCGAGTCGTACTCGATCGGCGTCGCCCAGTCCAACGACGGCGAGCCGCGCGGGGTCGCCGTCGTCTCCACCCCGCGCCCGCTGGTCGACGAGACCACGGTGCGGTTGCTCGGCCGGGTCGCCTACGCGCTGTCCGGGCTGGTCGACGCGCGGATGCAGAAGGCGCAGAACGACGTCCTCGGCGTCGCGCACGAGATGACCCCGGCTCAGCTGGCCCAGCTGCCGCTCGTGCACCTGGCCGACGACGCCGAGGCCACCGGGGAGGATCGCGCGGACGGGCCCGGGGACACGGCCGGCTGATCGGGGACGCCGAGCGTGCATGGAACGGCGCGCAGCGGCAACCCTCCGATGACCGACATACCCGTGTCCGAGGAGGAACACCGACGATGGCATCCCGCACGACCACCGACGATGCCGTGCACCGCGCCCTGGACGGCGTGGCGTTCCCGGCCGGCAAGGACGAGCTCGCCGCCGGGGCGGAGCGCAACAGCGCCGACGCGAGGACCGTCGAGGCGCTGCGCGCGGTGCCCGCGACGGACTACGAGTCCGTCGCGGACGTACTGGCGGCCGTCGACACGGCCGACGAGTCCGATGAGGAGACCGAGCAGCTGCGTAAGCAGCGTCGTTCGGAGCACAACCACGGCGGGCTCTCCGAGGCGACCAAGGACGTCGACCCGGTGAACCCGATCGCCGAGGAGCTCGGCACCAACCGGAAGAAGTAGCGGCCGGGCCGGGGCGGAGCGGCCGCCCCGGCCGGCACCGAGACCGGGGCCGTCGACGGCGGCTCGACGCCGGCCGGTCCTCAGCCGGCCACCAGCTCCGCACGCATGCTCGACGCCGAGGACACCACGAGCATCAACAGGGTGCCCATCGGCTGCTCGGCCAGCCCGGCGGCCGGGAAGGCGTAGCGCAGGGTCACGTCCCAGCCGTGCTCGCCGTGCACCACCCGCGGGGTTCCGAACAGGCCCTCACCGACGCCGAGTCCCACCCGGGACGGGATGTCGTCGTCGGGCAGGTCCCAGGCGACGACGCAGGTCAGGTTGAGCACCGGCAGGCCCTCCTCCAGCTCGGTGCCCTGCACCACGCACAGCACGCCACCGTGCGCGAAGGTCAGCGCGCCGTCGTCGTCGACCTGGACGTCGTGGAAGCGCTCCAGCGCACCGCGCGCGGTCCGCAGCATCCCGTCGAGCACCTCGTTCACGACGCCCCCGCCGTGTCGGTGTCGACGCCCGCTGGGGGCAGGTCGACGGCCCCGCCGAACCGGCGGTCCCGTCGTGCGTAGATCTCGATCGCCTCCCAGATGTGCCGGCGGTCGAAGTCCGGGAACAGCGTGTCCAGGAAGACCATCTCGGCGTACGCGCTCTGCCAGAGCAGGAAGTTCGACGTCCGCTGCTCCCCCGACGAGCGGACGAACAGGTCCACGTCGGGCATGTCCGGCTCGTCGAGGTAGCGGGCCAGCATCTTCTCGTTGATCTTGTCCGGGTTGATCCGGCCCTCGGCGGCGAGCCTCGCGACCTGCCGGACCGAGTCGACGATCTCGGCGCGGCCCCCGTAGTTCACGCACATCGTGAGGTTGAGGACGTCGTTGTCGCGGGTCTTCTCCTCGGCGACCTCGAGCTCCTTGATCACCGAACGCCAGAGCCGCGGCCGACGCCCGGCCCAGCGGACCCGGACGCCCATCGCGTGCATCTCGTCGACCCGGCGGCGGATGACGTCCCGGTTGAAGCCCATCAGGAAGCGGACCTCGTCCGGGCTGCGCCGCCAGTTCTCGGTGGAGAACGCGTAGGCCGACAGCCACGTCACACCGAGGTCGATGCACCCGCGGGCGACGTCCATCAGCGACGCCTCGCCCCGCTTGTGGCCCTCGGTGCGGGGCAGGCCGCGGGCGTTGGCCCAGCGGCCGTTGCCGTCCATCACCAGGGCGACGTGCCGGGGCACCAGTTCCTTCGGGATCGCCGGGGGCCGCACGCCCGAGGGGTGCGGCGGTGGAGGCTGGAACGGCACGTCCCGCACCTTACGTGCGCGCCCCGGAGGGCCGCCCGTGGAGCCCCGGGCGGGCCGTCGGGGCGCGCGGTCAGATCCGGAACTCCTCGTCCGGCTCCTCGCGCTCCGGCCAGGCGGGCACGTCCGGGTCCTCGAGGCGTTCGAGGGTCTCGCGCAGGTCACGCATGCCGCGGTGGCCGCGGACCCGGTCGGCCTCCGACTGCGGGTCGCCCTCGTCGGGACGGATCACCGGCAGCATCGGGATGGCCGGCCAGGCGCCCTCCTCGGTGCGGGCACGGACCTGCCGCATCGCCCGGGTCGGACCGTCCTGGGGGGACTCGGGCAGCCGCTCGGTCGAGGCCGGCAGCTGCTGGGTCGGCGGCATCGGGATGCGTTGCGTCGCGGCAGGCAGCCGGCGGGTCCGTGCGGTCCGGCCGTCGTCCCGTGGGTCCTGGGGTCGGGTCACGAGCACCTCTCCGTCACCGGGGCAATCCCCTCGATCACGGGAGCGTAACGAGGCCCGCCGGGCGGTTGCATCGGGAAGGGGTGATTCATCCGGTGGAGTCGGCGGATGCCCACGGGGGCGCGACCGGCGGCGGTTCCCCGGCTGCCGCGGGCGCACCGGAGCCGCCCGGCGCGCCGTCGGGACCGGCCGGCGTCGGATCGGTGGGTGTCGGATCGGTGGGTGTCGGGGCGGCGGGGCCGGTGGGCCGGGCCCGCATCCGGCGGTCGACCAGCGGCAGCGAGCGCAGCTGCCGTTCCAGGTGCCACTGCAGGTGGGCGGCGACCAGCCCGCTGGCCTCCCGCCGCGTCGGGTCGGTGGCGGCATCGGCGGTGTCCCAGTCGCCGTGCAGCAGGGCCTCCAGCAGCAGCGGAGTCTCCGGGGCGGGGGTGACCGAGCCGGGCGGACGGCAGCGCGGGCAGATCGCCCCGCCGCCGGCGACGCTGAACGCCCGGTGCGGGCCGGGCGTCGCGCAGCGGGCGCACTCGGACAACGCCGGCGCCCAGCCGGCGTGGCTCATCGCGCGCAGCAGGAACGCGTCGAGCACCAGCGCGGGATCCCGGACACCGTCGGCCAGCGCCCGGGTCGCGCCGAGCAGCAACAGGTACACCCGCAGGCTCGGCTCGCCCTCCTCGGAGACCAGCCGGTCGGCGGTCTCCAGGATCGCGCAGCCGCAGCTGTAGGCCGACCAGTCCGCGACGACGGCCGGGGCGAACGCGTCCACCGTCTGGGCCTGGGTGACGACGTCGAGCGTGCGGCCGACATAGCACTGCACGTCGACGTGGTTGAACGGCTCCAGCCGGGCCCCCCACCGGGAGCGGGTGCGGCGCACGCCCTTGGCCACCACCCGGATCTTGCCCCGCTGCCTGGTCAGCAGCGTGACGATCCGGTCGGCCTCGCCCAGCTTCTGCACACGCAACACGATCCCGGTGTCGCGGTACAGCTGAGCCATGCCTCCAGCCTAACCAGTGTCTCCAGCGTGATCAGTGCCTCGTCAGGAACCGGTCGGAGCGCCGCTCAGAAGCCCAGCTTGCGAAGCTGCCTGGGGTCCCGCTGCCAGTTGTCCGCGATCTTGACGTGCAGGTCCAGGTGCACCCGGGTGCCGAGCAGCCTCTCGATCTGCCGGCGGGCGTCGGTGCCGACCTGCTTGAGCCGGGCCCCGCCGCGGCCGATCACGATGCCCTTCTGGCTCTGCCGCTCGACGTAGATCAGGGCATGGATCTCCAGCAGGCCGTCCCGCTCGATCGTCTCCTCGACGCCGACCGCGATCGAGTGCGGCAGCTCGTCGCGCACGCCCTCCAGCGCGGCCTCCCGGATGAGCTCGGCCACCAGGGTGTCCTCCGGCTGGTCGGTGAGGTCGCCGTCCGGGTAGAGCTGCGGGCCCTCGGGCAGCCGGGCGACCAGCAGGTCGGCCAGCAACGCGACCTGGAAGCCGGACTGCGCACTGGTCGGCACCACCTCGGCGAACTCCATGAGCTCCGAAACCTCGGCCAGCCGCTCCGCGACCTGCGCCGGCGGGGCCAGGTCGGTCTTGGTGACGACCGCGACCACCGGGGTGTGCGTGGCGACCTTCCGGAGCTCCTCGGCGATGAACCGGTCGCCGCGGCCGACCTTCTCGTTCGCCGGCACGCAGAACCCGACGACGTCGACCTCGGCCCAGGTCTCGCGGACCAGGTCGTTGAGCCGGGACCCGAGCAGGGTGCGCGGCCGGTGCAGGCCGGGGGTGTCGACCAGCACGATCTGGGCGTCGTCGCGGTGCACGATGCCGCGGATGGTGTGCCGGGTGGTCTGCGGCCGTGACGAGGTGATCGCGACCTTCTGCCCGACCAGGGCGTTGGTCAGCGTCGACTTGCCGGCGTTGGGCCGCCCGACGAAGCAGGCGAACCCGGACCGGAACCCCGCCGTGTCGCCTGCCGGGGGCTGCGGGACGGTCACGCGGACGCGCCCAGCCGGTCGAGGATCTCCCGGCCGATCGGCAGCGCCGCGGTCGCCGCCGGGGACGGCGCGTTGAGCACGTGCAGGATCGACCCCGCGGCGCCCGCCCCGTCCGGGCCGGGCTGGTCGAGGAACAGGAAGTCGTCGACCAGGGTGCCGTCGGCCTTGACCGCCTGCGCGCGCACGCCGGCCCCGGCCGGGTGCAGGTCCTCGGCCGTCACCCCGGGCAGCATCCGCTGGATCTGGCGGACCATCGCCCGCTTCGACAGCGACCGCTCGACCTCGCCGATGCCGTACCGCCAGTGCTTGCGGGCCACCTTGATCATGCCCGGGTAGCTGAGCGTGCCGAGCAGCTCCTTCGGCTTGATCGTGCGCCAGTCGTAGCCCTCGCGGGCCATCGCCAGCACGGCGTTCGGGCCGGCGTGCACCTCGCCGTCGATGCCGCGGGTGGCGTGCACCCCGAGGAACGGGAACGCCGGGTCCGGCACCGGGTAGATCAGACCCCGGACCAGTGACGCGGCCCGCTCGGAGAACCCGGTGTACTCGCCGCGGAACGGGATGATCCGCACACCCGGCTCGGCGCCGGCGAGGCGCGCGAGCTCGTCGCAGCGCAGGCCGCCGCACACCACGACCCGGTTGCCCAGCAGGTCGCCACGGTCGGTCCGGACGACGACGTCGCCCGGGCGCCGGGCGAAGCCGGTGACGCTGCGGCCCAGGTGCATCTCGCCGCCGTTCTTCTCGACGAGCTCGGCCAGCTTCTCGGCGATCGCGCGGTAGTCGGTGATGCCGGTGGAGGGGACCCACAGCGCGGCGAGGCCGCGGACGTCCGGTTCGTACTCGCGGATGGCGTGCTCGTCGAGCCGGTGGTGCTCCACACCGTTGGCGTCACCGCGCCGGGCCAGCTCGTCGAGCCGGGGCAGCTCCTCGGGCTCGGTGGCCACGACGAGCTTGCCGCACACCTGGTGCGGCAGGTCGTGCTCGCGGCAGAACGCGACGGTCTCCGCACAGCCGGCCACCGCCAGGCGCGCCTTGTAACCGCCCGGGGCGTAGTACAGCCCGGAGTGGATGACGTTGGAGTTGTTGCCGGTCTGGTGGTCTGCCGGTCGCGGCTCCCGCTCGACGACCGCGACGCTGAGCCCGTTGCGGGTCGCGGCGTAGGCGGTGGCCAGCCCGACGATGCCGCCGCCGACCACCACCAGGTCGTACGCAGGCGTCGCGGGGAGCCCGGCCTCCGGGACGGCCCCGCCGCGGTCCGCGCCGCGCTCGGGTGCGGGGTCAGTTCCTGCCATCGGTTCCTCCTTCGGCGCCCGCGGTCGACGTCGGGGCCGGTTCGGTCGGGTCACCCGCGACCGGGTCGGGAGCGTCGTCGTCCCGGCCGTTCCGGTCGCGGCTCGTCTCGTCGGGGTCGTCGGCCTCGGCCGGTGCCAGCGGGCTGACCAGTACAGAGATGATCCGGATCCGGCCACGGGAGTCCTTGCCGCCCTCGCCGTGCAGCCGCAGCAGCTCCGCGACGTCGGCCTCGGCACCGGGCAGCGGCACCTTGCCCAGCCGCTGGGCCAGCAGCCCGCCGACGGTGTCGACGTCCGCGGACTCCAGGGCCTCGCGCAGCTCGTCCTCCCGCGGGGTGCCGCGGAACCGGCCGGCGAAAAGCTCCTCCAGGTCCTCCACCGGCAGCCGCGCGGCCACCCGGAACGCACCGTCGGCGACCTCGGCGACCTCGGGGACCTCCTCGGTGTCGTACTCGTCAGTGATCTCGCCGACGATCTCCTCCAGGATGTCCTCGATCGTCACCACACCGGCGGTGCCGCCGTACTCGTCGACGACGACGGCCATGTGGTTGCGGGTGCGCTGCATCTCGCGCATCAGCTCGTCGCTGCGCTTGGAGTCCGGCACGAACGCGGCCGGCCGGATGATCTCCACCAGGCTCTTCTGCGGGGCGGTGCCGCGCTGGGCGTCGTCGCGGGCCCGGACCAGGTCCTTCAGGTAGGCCACGCCGATGACGTCGTCGATGCCCTCACCGAGCACCGGGATCCGCGAGTATCCGCTCTTGAGCGCCAGGCGCAGCACCTTCTCCACCGGGGTGTCGCGCTCCGCCCAGATCACGTCGGGGCGCGGGACCATGATCTCCCGGACCGGGGTCTCGCCCAGCTCGAACACCGAGTGGATCATCTTGCGCTCGCCCTCGTCGACCACGCCGCGGTTGCTGGCCATGTCGACGAGCTCGCGCAGCTCGACCTCGGTGGAGAACGGGCCCTCCCGGAAACCGGGGCCCGGTGTGATCGCGTTACCGACCAGGATCAGCAGCGACGCCAGCGGGGAGAGCACGGTGCCCAGCGCACGGATCAGCGCGGCGAGCAGCAGCCCGACCCGGTACGGGTGCTGGCGGCCGAGCGTGCGCGGGCCGACGCCGATCAGCACGTAGCTGACCAGCACCATGATCACGCCGGTGAGCAGCAGCCCGATCCACGGTGCGGAGAAGAGCGGGGCCAGCGCGACGGCCAGCAGCACGACCGCGGAGATCTCGGCCGTCACCCGCAGCAGCATCAGCAGGTTGACGTGCCTGGGCCGGTCGGCGACGACGGCGGCGAGGGCCCGCCCGCCGGCCCGCCCGGCCCGGACCACCTCGTCCACCCGCGCCCGGGAGATCGACATCAGGGCCGAGTCGGCGGCGGCGAACACCCCGGCCAGCAGGACCAGCCCGACCGCGGTGACGGTCAGCCAGACGGCGCTCACGTCTCCTCCGCAACGGCCGTGCCCCGGCCGGTCTCGATCTTGGCGGTCACCGGCCCGATTCGTCCTCGAAACCGGCCGCACCGAGTAGCCGGTCGTCGCTGCGACGCCGGGCGTCCTCGGCCCGGGCCTTCGCCCGGTCCTCCCGCCAGCGCACCAGCAGCCGGTTCTGCAACGCGAACATCTCGCGCTCGTCGTCCGGTTCGAGGTGGTCGTAGCCGAGCAGGTGCAGGATCCCGTGCACGGTGAGCAGGTGCAGCTCGTCGGCGAGGGTGTGTCCGGCCTTGCGCGCCTGGTCCCGGGCGAACGGCGGGCACAGCACGACGTCACCCAGCAGGGCGGGGCCGAGATCCGGGGCGTCCGGACGGCGGGTGTCCTCGGCCAGCGAGTCCATCGGGAACGCCATCACGTCGGTGGGGCCCGGCTCGTCCATCCAGCGGACGTGCAGTTCCTCCATCGCGTCCAGTCCGATGGCCGTGACGGCCAGTTCGGCGGACGGGTTCACCTTCATCGCGTCCAGCGCGTACCGGGCGACCGACACGACCTGTGCCTCGTCGATCGCGATCCCGGACTCGTTGACGACCTCGATGCTCACGCCGGCGCCGACCTGCCCCTGCTCTGCCGCTGTACTGCTGACGTCGGACAGCGTAGTCGGGGGTACCGACGCTAGCGGCGGCGCCCGCCGTGCCTGGTCGGTGGCCCGTTGCGCGGCGCGCCGTTCCCGCCGGCGACGGCGGGGCGGCGCTCGGTCGCGGCGTCGAACCGGGCGTAGGCGTCGACGATGTCGGAGACCAGCTTGTGCCGGACGACGTCGGCGCTGTCGAGGTGCGAGAAGTGCACGTCGTCGACCCCGTCCAGGATCCCCTGCACGACGGTGAGCCCGGACTGTGAGTTGCCGGGCAGGTCGACCTGGGTGACGTCGCCGGTCACCACGATCTTCGAGCCGAAGCCGAGCCGGGTGAGGAACATCTTCATCTGCTCGGGCGTGGTGTTCTGCGCCTCGTCCAGGATGATGAAGGCGTCGTTCAGGGTGCGGCCGCGCATGTAGGCCAGCGGGGCCACCTCGATCGTCCCGGCGGCCATCAGCTTCGGGATCGACTCCGGGTCGATCATGTCGTGCAGCGCGTCGTAGAGCGGGCGCAGGTACGGGTCGATCTTCTCGAACAGCGTGCCCGGCAGGTAGCCCAGCCGCTCCCCCGCCTCGACCGCGGGCCGGGTCAGGATGATCCGGTTGACCTGCTTGGCCTGCAGCGCCTGCACGGCCTTGGCCATCGCCAGGTAGGTCTTGCCGGTACCGGCCGGTCCGATCCCGAACACCACGGTGTGCGAGTCGATGGCGTCGACGTAGCGCTTCTGGTTCAGCGTCTTGGGCCGGATGGTCTTGCCGCGCCGGGACAGGATGTCCAGGCTGAGCACCTCGGCCGGGGACTCGCCGTACCGGTCGCGGTCGGTGGAACCCTCGTCCGAGAGCATCTGCACGGTCCGCCGCACGGTGTCTGCGCCGACCAGCTGGCCGCGCTCGGCCAGCTGGATGAGCTCGGAGAACACCCGCTCGGCGAACGCCACGTCACCCGGGTCGCCGGACAGCGTCAGCTCGTTGCCGCGGACGTGCACGTCCGCCGTGAGCTCGTCCTCGGCGGCACGCAGGCTGTCGTCCCGGGAGCCGAGCAGCGCGAGCAGGGCGGAGTCCGGCACGGTCATCGTGGACCGGACCGTCCCACCGGCCGGTCCTGGCGCGTCGGGCGCCAGATCGGCGCTCCGGGGGGTGGGGCCGGGTTCGGTGCCGGTCAAGAGTGTGATCGCCTGCCTCGTGGTCGGGTCGGGAGGACGTGTCGCGATGGTACCGATCCGACGCCGCCGCGCGCCCGCGCATTCCGCACCGTCGGCGAGCGGTCGCCCGCTCCGATGGTCATCGTCCGGGTGTCGATCGGCGCCATCGGTGGCACCGATCGACACCGGATCCGCGATCAGGACCAGCGGCCGGTGCGGACGGCGAGGGCGCCCAGGGCGACGCAGGCCGCGGTCGAGGCGCGCAGCACCTCGGGACCCAGCCGGACCGGGACGGCCCCGGCGGCGGTGAGGAGCTCCAGCTCGCGGTCGTCGACCCCGCCCTCGGGGCCGACCGCGAGCAGCACCTCGCCCGCGTCCGGGAGCGGGACATCGGCCAGCCCGGTGCCTGCGGATCCGTGCAACACGAGCGCGGCGCCGGACGACCGCACCCGCTCGGTCAGCTGCCGGGTGGTGACCGGCTCGCCCACCGCCGGCTGCCACGGCCGGCGGGCCTGCTTCGCGGCTTCCCGGGCGGCGCCGCGCCAGCGGCCGAGCTGCTTGTCGCCGCGCGGACCGTCGTCCCAGCGGGCGACGCAGCGGGCCGCCTTCCACGGTAGGAACGCGTCCGCGCCGGCCTCGGTGGCGGTCTCCACCGCCAGCTCACCCCGGTCGCCCTTGACCAGTGCCTGCGCCACCGTCACCCGCACCGCCGGGGCGGGGACGTGCTCGACGGCGGCCAGCCGCACGGTCAGTGCCTCCTTCCCGGCGGCGACGGCCTCGGCGCGGGCCAGCCCACCGCGGCCGTCGGCGAGCACCAGCGCCTCGCCGGGCCGGATCCGGCGCACGGTCGCGGCGTGCCGTCCCTCGGCGCCGCCGAGCTCGATCTCGGCGCCCGGCCCGGGCAGCGCGGTGACGTCGTCGACCAGGAACAGCGGCGCGGTCGTCACGACGCGGGGTCCGGCGGGGGCCCCGTTCCGGCGTGGCGTTCCGGCGCAGTCGAGAACCGGCAGCCGCGGACATTCACCCAGACGGCCGCACCCGGCCGCGGGTCCCGCCCGTTCAGCGCCCGCCCCAGGTGTCGCGCAGCCGGGAGAACAGCCCGTGCCCGTTACGAGCGCCGCCGACCAGGTCGGGCTGCTCCTCACCGCGCAGCTTGGCCAGCTGGCGCAACAGGTCGGTCTGCTCCTTGTCCAGCTTCGTCGGGACCCCGACCTCGACGTGCACCAGGAGGTCGCCCTGCCCGTCCACCCGGCCGGTGGAACGCAGCCGGGGCATGCCCTTGCCGCGCAGGGTGCGGACCGTGCCGTGCTGGGTGCCGCCCTCGATGTCGAGCTCCTGCACCTCGCCGTCGAGCAGGGCCAGCGGCAGCGTGGTCCCCAGGGCGGCCGCGGTCATCGGCAGCGGCAGCGTGCAGTGCAGGTCCGAACCGTCCCGGGTGAAGATCTCGTGCGGGACCTCCTCGACCTCCACGTAGAGGTCACCGGCCGGGCCGCCACCCGCACCGACCTCACCCTGCCCGGAGAGTCGCACCCGCATCCCCTCGGCGACCCCGGCCGGGATCTTCACCGAGACCGTGCGGCGCGATCGGACCCGGCCGTCACCGCCGCACTGCCGGCACGGGTCCGGGATGACCTCGCCGAACCCGCGGCAGGTCGGGCACGGACGCGCCGTGACGACCTGGCCGAGGAACGAGCGCTGCACGCTCTGGATCTCGCCGGAACCGCCGCAGGTGTCGCAGGCGCTGGGGTGGGTGCCCTCCGCGCAACCGGAGCCGGTGCACTGCGAGCACAGCACCGCGGTGTCCACGGTCAGGTCGCGGTGCACGCCGGCGGCACAGTCCTCCAGCGTCAGCTCCATCCGAATCAGCGCGTCCGCGCCGGGCTGCACCCGGCTGCGCGGTCCGCGCCCGCGGCCGCCCGCGGCGGAGCCGCCGAAGAAGGCGTCCATGATGTCGCTGAAGCCGCCGAACCCGGCGAACGGGTCACCGCCGCCACCGGCGCCGCCCCCGCCGCCGCCGCGCGGGTTCAGCGGGTCGCCGCCGAGATCGACGATGCGTCGCTTCTCCGGATCGGTCAGTACCTCGTACGCGTCGCTCACCTCGCGGAAGCGCTCCTGCGCGGCCGCGTCGGGGTTGACGTCTGGGTGCAGTTCGCGGGCGAGCCTGCGATAGGCCCGCTTGATCTCGCCCGCGTCGGCGCCCTGCTCGACGCCCAGGATCCCGTAGTAGTCGCGTGCCACCTGGCTTCTCGTCCTCTTGGTCCCTCGTCGGTGCCGCCCGGGGTCGTCACGGGCGGCGGATCTTCGTTCGGTCGCGGTGCGGCGTCGACGTGATGCCGACGTCCGGAGGCCGCAGTTCGTCTAGCGCCCCGCCAGGATGTCACCCACGTAGCGGGCGACGGCATGCACCGCCGAGATCGTGCCCGGGTAGTCCATCCGGGTCGGCCCGACGACGCCCATCCCACCCAGCGGAGTACCCGCTCCGTACCCGACGGTCACCACCGACGCGGCACGCAGGTCCTCGGCCTCGTTCTCCTCCCCGATCCGGACCGTCACCAGCCGGGAGTCCTGGGAGGCGGCCAGCAGCCGCAGCACCACCACCTGCTCCTCCAGCGCCTCGAGCACCTGGCGCATGGAGCCGGGGAAGTCGGCGTGGCTGCGGGTCAAATTCGCGGTGCCGCCCAGCACCAGCCGCTCCTCTGGGTGCTCGACCAGCGTCTCGATCAGCACCGTGGCCAGCTGGGTGAGCGGCACCCGCAGGTCGTCCGGCCCGGTCTCGGGCAGCTCGGCCACCGCGACCGAGGCCTCGGCGAGCTTCTGTCCGGCCAGGGCGTTGCCGAGGATCTCGCGCAGCCGGGCGACGTCGGTCTCGTCGAGGGTGTCGCCCAGGTCGACCACCCGCTGGTCCACCCGGCCGGAGTCGGTGATCAGCACCAGCATCAGCCGGGCCGGCGTGAGCTGGACGACCTCCAGGTGACGGACCGTGGAGCGGGTCAGCGTCGGGTACTGGACGACGGCGACCTGCCGGGTCAGCTGGGCCAGCAGCCGGACGCTGCGGCGCAGCACGTCGTCCAGGTCGACCGCGCCCTCCAGGAACGTCTGCACGGCCCGCTTCTCGGCCGACGACAGCGGTTTGACCTGCGAGATCCGGTCGACGAACTGGCGGTAGCCCTTGTCGGTGGGGATCCGGCCGGCGCTGGTGTGCGGCTGCGCGATCAGCCCGTCCTCCTCCAGCACCGTCATGTCGTTGCGCACGGTGGCGCTGGAGACCCCCAGGTTGTGCCGGTCCACGAGCGCCTTGGAACCGACCGGCTCCTCGGTGGCCACGTAGTCGGCCACGATCGCGCGCAGCACCGCGAACCGGCGCTCGTCGGCGTTCACGTCGTCGCACCTCCCCGGTGGTCGCGCGGTCGCCTCCCGGCATACCTGACGTACCGCAACCATTCTAGGCGTGACGCGGGCGCCGGCGTCGGATCCGCGGGCCCGGACCGGGGCGTCCGGCGGAGCTCCGCGCGCCGTGCGCGGGGTCTGGTGGCGTCGACGGACGGCGGCCGCGAACCGCGTCGATCGCCGCGCCCTGCTGGTCGGCGCCGGTACACCCGCCATCGGGACCGGACGCCCCGGCGCCGTTCCGCGGGCCGGATCCGGCGCGGTGTCATCCCGCACATCGGGGTGCCGAGCGTCACCGCCGGGTCGACCTACCGGACGTGCCGCTGCCCCGGGCCGGCCACCCGCCCTGATCGGGCTCAGCCCGCGGAGTACCCGACCAGGTCTGGGTCTCCGGTGCCGTCAACGTCGAGGGGCAGCACGGTCGCCTCGCGGCCCCGGGCGCGCAACGTCCCGGCCAGGACGCCCGCTGCGACCAGCAGCCGGCGGCGCCGCGGGCTCACCGGCGCCCGGCCCCCGGTGCGGCCGGTTCCTCGGCGACCAGCAGGTCGGTCACCACCCGGTCGGCCAGCAGGCGTCCGCGGTCGGTGAGCACCGCCCGGCCGGCGGCCAGCGCGGCGTCGTCGAGCAGGCCGTCGCCGGCGGCGCGGGCCGCGGCGGCCCGGCCGGCGTCGTCGAGCAGGTCCAGGGTCATGCCCTCGGCCAGCCGGAGCCGCAGCATCACCCGCTCGGTGTGCTGCTCGTCCGCGGTGAGCTGCTCGCTCCCGGCCTCCGGGCTCCCACCGGCCTCGAGCTGCGCGGCCCACCGCGCCGGGTGCTTGACGTTCCACCAGCGCCGCCCGGCCAGGTGCGAGTGCGCGCCGGGACCGACGCCCCACCAGTCGCCGTCCCGCCAGTAGCCCAGGTTGTGCCGGCACTCGGCGCCGGGGACCGACCAGTTGGACACCTCGTACCAGCGCATCCCGGCCGCCCGCAGCCGCGTGTCGAGCAGCTCGTAGCGGGTGGCGGCGACGTCGTCGTCCGGGGCGGGAAGCTCGCCACGGCGGACCCGCCGGGCCAGTGCCGTACCGTCCTCGACGATCAGCGCGTAGGCCGAGACGTGATCGACGCCGGCCTCGAGCACGGCATCTGCGGAGCGCCGCAGGTCGTCGTCGGTCTCCCCCGGCGTCGCGTAGATCAGGTCCAGGTTGACGTGGCCGAACCCCGCGGCGCGGGCCTCCCGGGCGGCCTCGACGGCGCGGCCGGGGGTGTGCGTCCGGTCGAGCACGGCGAGCACGTGCCGGGCCGCCGACTGCATGCCGAGCGAGACCCGCGTGTAGCCGCCGGCGCGCAGGCCTGCGAAGAACTCCGGCGACGTCGACTCGGGGTTGGACTCGGTGCTGACCTCGCAGTCCGGCGCCACCCGGAACTCGGACCGGATCGCGGCCATGACCGCGGCGAGCCGCTCGGCCCCGAGCAGCGACGGGGTGCCCCCGCCGACGAACACCGTTTCCACCGTGCGGTCGCCGACCGTCCGGGCGGCGAGGGCGATCTCGCGGCGGGCGGCCGCCAGCCAGCCGTCCGGCGACGAGGCGTCCCCGGACAGCTCGGAGGCGGTGTAGGTGTTGAAGTCGCAGTAGCCGCACCGGCTCGCGCAGAACGGGACGTGCACGTAGATGCCGAACGGGATCACGGCTCCACGGTAGCCGCCGGTCACGCGGCCGTACGAACGTCCGGACCTATCCGGGTCCGGTCCCAGGATGCGAGCATCACGTTGGCTCCGGTCCGGACACCGTGGCAGGCTGGAACCGTGCCCGCGCTTCGCCTCCGCCTCGTGGCCCGCCGCCACGTGGACCTGAACCGGACTCGCAGCGCGCTCTGTCGCCGTCCCGTCTGACGGCCCACGCATCATCCTCGAACCCCGGGCCGCGGTGTGTCCTGTCCGGGGCACGACCGTGTGCCACGGAGGCACCGACCCCCCTCGGAGCACCCACCACATGGCGCCCTCGAAGACTGCTCCTGCCCGCCCGCGCGGCCAGGGCCAGTGGAAGCTCGGCCACCGCGAGCCGCTGAACCCGAACGAGCGGAGCAAGCGCGACGACAACCCGCTGAACGTCCGCGCCCGGATCGAGAACATCTACGCCAGGGGCGGATTCGACTCGATCGACCCGGCGGACCTGCGCGGTCGGTTCCGCTGGATGGGCCTCTACACCCAGCGCAAGCCCGGGATCGACGGCGGCCGCACCGCGGCGCTGGACCCCGAGGAGCTCGACGACCGCTACTTCATGATGCGCGTGCGGCTCGACGGCGGTGCCGTCAGCGCCGCGCAGCTGCGCGCACTCGGTGAGGTGTCGCGGGACTACGCCCGCGACACCGCCGACGTCACCGACCGGGAGAACATCCAGTACCACTGGATCCGCGTCGAGGACGTCCCGGCGATCTGGGACAAGCTCGAGGGCCTGGGCATGCAGACCACCGAGGCCTGCGGCGACTGCCCGCGGGTGGTGCTGGGCTCGCCGGTGGCCGGCGTCGCGGCCGACGAGGTGCTCGACCCGACCCCGGCGATCGACGAGATCGTCCGCCGCTTCATCGGGGACCGGGAGCTCTCGAACCTGCCGCGCAAGTTCAAGACCGCGGTCTCCTGGCAGCAGGACGTCGCGCACGAGGTCAACGACGTCTCGTTCGTCGGCGTCGAGCACCCGGAGCACGGGCCGGGCTTCGACCTGTGGGTCGGCGGCGGCCTGTCCACCAACCCGCGGCTGGCGGAGCGGCTGGCGGTCTGGGTGCCGCTCGACGAGGTGCCCGACGTGTGGCACGGCGTCGTCCAGGTCTTCCGGGACTACGGCTACCGGCGGCTGCGGCACCGCGCCCGGATCAAGTTCCTGATCGCCGACTGGGGCCCCGAGAAGTTCCGCCAGGTGCTGGAGGACGAGTACCTGGGCCGGACGCTGGCCGACGGCCCGGCCCCGGCGGTCCCGGACCGCCCGATCGACCACGTCGGCGTCCACAAGCAGCAGGACGGCCGCAACTACGTCGGCGTCGCGCCGCCGTCCGGCCGGGTCTCGGGCAGCACGCTGGTCGCCGTCGCCGACGCCGCCGCCCGCGCCGGGTCGGACCGGGTGCGGTTCACGCCGTACCAGAAGATCGTCGTGCTGGACGTGGCCGACGACCGGCTGCCCGGCCTGATCTCCGAGCTCAACCGGCTGGGGCTGCCGGCCGAGCCGTCCACCTGGCGCCGCTCCACGATGGCCTGCACCGGCATCGAGTTCTGCAAGCTCGCGATCGTCGAGACCAAGGAGCGGGCGATCCGCCTGGTCGAGGACCTGGAGAAGCGCCTCGCCGAGGTCGTCCCGGACGTCCCGATCTCGCTGCACCTCAACGGCTGCCCGAACGCCTGCGCCCGCACCCAGGTCGCCGACATCGGTCTCAAGGGCCAGATCGTCACCGACACCGAGGGCAACCAGGTCGAGGGCTTCCAGGTGCACCTGGGCGGCGGACTCGGCCTCGACTCCGGGTTCGGCCGCAAGGTGCGCGGGCTCAAGGTCACCAGCGCCGAGCTGGGCGACTACGTCGAGCGGATCGTGCGGAACTTCGCCGCCCAGCGCACCGAGGGCGAGCGGTTCGCCCAGTGGGTGCTGCGGGCCGACCAGGCGGACCTCGCATGAGCGAGCGCGCCGCACCGTTCTACTGCCCGTACTGCGGCGAGGAGGACCTCCGGCCTTCCGAGGGAACCGCGAACGTGCCCGGTGCCGCCTGGTGGTGCGCGGACTGCCTGCGCACCTTCGTCGTCACCTTCGTCGGGATCGGCGTCCCCGAGACCACCACCGGAGCGGAGTCATGAGCACAGCTCTCGAACAGGACCTGCGGCGGACCGCCGAGCAGGGCGCCGAGGACCTCGGTCCGGACGCGAGCGCCGGGCAGCTGCTGGCCTGGGCCGCGCGGACCTTCGGCGACAAGCTGATCGTCGCCTCCAACATGCAGGACGCGGTGCTGGTCGACCTCACCACGAGGGCCAAACCGGACGTGGACGTGCTGTTCCTGGAGACCGGCTACCACTTCGCCGAGACCCTCGGCACCCGCGACGCCGTCGACTCGATCTACCCGGAGCTGACGATCGTCAACGCGACGGCCGATCGGACCGTCGCCGAGCAGGACGCGGCCGAGGGCAAGGACCTCTTCGCCCGGGAGCCGGACCGCTGCTGCGCGATGCGCAAGCTCGCCCCGCTGCAGCGCACGCTGTCCGGCTACGACGCCTGGGTCACCGGCGTCCGCCGGGTGGAGGCCCCGACCCGGGCGAACACCCCGCTGATCACCTACGACGACAAGTTCGGGCTGGTCAAGATCAACCCGATTGCCGCCTGGAGCGACGACGACATGCAGCGCTACATCGACGACCACGGAATCCTGGTGAACCCGCTGGTGGACGCCGGGTACCCGAGCATCGGCTGCGCGCCGTGCACGGCGAAGCCGCAGCCGGGCGAGGACCCGCGCGCGGGCCGCTGGGCGGGCCGGGCCAAGACCGAGTGCGGGCTGCACGCATGACCGCCGACGCACTCGCCCCCGTCGCGGGCCCCGCGCTGGACGCGCTGGACGCGCTGGAGTCCGAGGCGATCCACGTCTTCCGCGAGGTGGCCGGCGAGTTCGACCGGCCGGTGATCCTGTTCTCCGGCGGCAAGGACTCCACGCTGCTGGTGCACCTGGCGATCAAGGCGTTCGCCCCGGCGCCGGTGCCGTTCCCGTTACTGCACGTCGACACCGGGCACAACTACCCCGAGGTCATCACGTTCCGGGACGAGCTCGCCGCCCGGTACGACCTGCGCCTGGAGGTCGCCCGCGTCGAGGACTACCTCGCCGACGGCCGGCTCACCGAGCGGGCCGACGGCACCCGCAACCCGCTGCAGACCCAGCCGCTGCTCGACGCGATCACCGAGCACCGCTTCGACGCCGTGTTCGGTGGCGGGCGCCGGGACGAGGAGCGGGCCCGGGCCAAGGAACGGATCATGTCGCTGCGCGACGCGTTCGGCCGCTGGGATCCGCGCAAGCAGCGCCCGGAGCTGTGGAACCTCTACAACGGACGGCACGCCCCGGGCGAGCACGTCCGGGTGTTCCCGATCTCCAACTGGACCGAGCTGGACGTCTGGCGCTACATCCAGCGGGAGAACATCGAACTGCCGCCGATCTACTTCGCGCACGAGCGCCCGGTGTTCAGCCGGGACGGGATGTGGCTGGCGGAGGGCCCGTGGGGCGGGCCACGCGACGGCGAGACGCTGGAGACCCGCAGCGTGCGCTACCGGACCGTCGGCGACGGGTCCTGCACCGGCGCCGTCGAGTCCACCGCGGCCACCCTCGACGAGGTGATCGCCGAGGTGACCGCGTCCCGGCTGACCGAGCGCGGCGCCACCCGGGCCGACGACCGGATGTCCGAGGCCGCCATGGAGGACCGCAAGAAGGAGGGCTACTTCTGATGAGCCGGGATCTTCTTCGCTTCGCTACGGCGGGTTCCGTGGACGACGGCAAGTCCACGCTCGTCGGGCGGCTGCTCTACGACACCAAGTCGGTGCTCGCCGACCAGATCGAGGCCGTCGAGCGGGCCTCGGTCGACCGCGGCATGTCGGCACCGGACGTGTCGTTGCTGGTCGACGGCCTGCGCGCGGAGCGTGAGCAGGGCATCACGATCGACGTCGCGTACCGCTACTTCGGCACCCCGAACCGGGAGTTCGTCCTCGCCGACACCCCGGGCCACGTGCAGTACACCCGCAACACCGTCACCGGGGCCTCCACCGCCGAACTGGCGGTGCTGCTGGTCGACGCCCGCAACGGCGTCGTCGCGCAGACCCGGCGGCACGCCGCGGTGCTGGCGCTGCTGCGGGTGCCGCGGCTGGTGCTGGCGATCAACAAGATCGACCTCATCGACTACGACGAGGCCAAGATCGCCGGGATCGTCGAGGAGTTCACCGGGCTCACGCGCTCGCTGGGCTTCACCGACGACGCCGTCCAGGTGATCCCGGTGTCCGCGCTGGTCGGCGACAACGTCGCGACGCGCAGTTCCGCGACGCCGTGGTACGAGGGGCCGACCCTGCTCGAGCACCTGGAGTCGGTGCCGGTCGAGGGGCCGGACTCCGGTGCGCCGTTCCGGATGCCGGTGCAGTACGTGATCCGCCCCCGGAACGGTGCCGATGCGCGCTCCGCTACCGCTGCGCACGGTGCGCTGCACGACTACCGCGGCTACGCCGGGCAGGTCGCGTCGGGCACCGTCCGGGCCGGGGACGAGGTCGTCGTGCTGCCGGAGGGGCACCGCACCACGGTCTCCGAGGTCCGCACCGCCGACGGCCCGCTGGACGCCGCCGTCGCCGGCCTCTCGGTCACCGTCCTGCTGGCCGACGACATCGACGCCCCGCGCGGCGCGATGATCGCGGCCGCGGCCGGCGCCCCCGAGGTCGGTACCGAGCTCGACGCGACGCTGTGCTGGCTGGCCGAGAAGCCACTGGTGCCGGGGGCCCGGCTGCTGCTCAAGCACGGCACCCGGACCACCCAGGTGATCGTCGGCGGGCTGAGGGCCCGGCTGGACACCGACACCGTGTCCTACACGGACGCCCCGGAGCAGCTGGAGATCAACGACATCGGGCGGGTGGCCCTGCGCACCGCCGATCCGCTGCCGGTGGACCCCTACGCGCGGGTCCGCACCACGGGCGGGTTCCTGCTCATCGACCCCGGCACCGGCAACACGCTGGCCGCAGGGTTGGTCGGTGACCCGCTCGCGGCGATCTCCGCCGGCTGACTCCCCGGCTCGCGTGTCCCGAGGGGCACCCTGGTCCCTACCGGGCCCCGAGGGTGCCCCCGGGAGCGCGTCCCGCCACCACTACCGGCGCCCGGCGTCGGCACGCCGTCGCGATCGTCGTCACCGGCCGGCGCCGGTCCTGGGCACGGTGTCCGCCCAGTGGACGGATCAGCCGTTCGGAGCAACGACATTCTCGCAGGTCACGCGCATGCCCGTGGAAGGTGTCCGGACATCTCCGGCGGCGTCCCGCACACCGGACGATCGCTTGTCCCGACCGGCCCGGCGGCCCACGATGGAACGGTGAACGCGCCGCGGACCCGCGCCGACCGGACCCCGAGGTCCGGCCGTTCGGCGTCCGACCCGGCGGTCTCCTGGCATCTCGTCGCGCATCTCGAGCGTTTCTGGCCGTCGCGCCGGCTCGATGCCTTCGACGAGTTCTGTCGACCCTGCTGAGCAGGCTCTCCGATATCCCGGCGCGGCCTTCGTCGCGCCCACGCCCCTGACGCACCGCTGCGCTGCCGGGCGGCTCCGATCTGTACGGGCACCCCCGCGGATCCGTCCTGCGCGCCCGAGCGCCCCCACCAACGAGAGAGATCACCCACGTGCGCACGCTCATCGTCTTCGCCCTGGTCGGGCTGGTCGCCCAGATGGTCGACGGCGCCCTCGGCATGGCTTACGGCGTCACCTCGACCTCGCTGCTGCTGATCGCCGGGATCAACCCGGCCACCGCCAGTGCCTCGGTGCACCTCGCCGAGGTCGGCACCACGCTGGCCTCCGGGGCCGCCCACTGGCGGTTCGGCAACGTCGACTGGAAGCTCGTCGCCAAGCTCGGGGTCCCGGGGGCGGTCGGCGCGTTCCTCGGCGCGACCGCGCTCTCGGCGCTGTCCACCGAGGACGCCGCCCCGTACATGTCCGGCATCCTGCTGGCGCTGGGCGTCTACATCCTGTTGCGCTTCTCGGTCCGCCCGCCGAAGGTCGCGACGGCCCGGCGCTCCCCGCACGGCGCGAAGTTCCTGTCCCCGCTCGGCCTGGTCGCCGGCTTCGTCGACGCCTCCGGTGGCGGTGGCTGGGGGCCGGTCTCCACCCCGGCGCTGCTGGGCGCGGGGAAGACCGCGCCGCGCACGGTCATCGGTTCGGTGGACACCTCGGAGTTCCTGGTCGCCATCGCGGCCAGCCTCGGCTTCCTGGTCGGCCTGGGCCACGAGGTGCTCGACCCCTTCACGATCGGCGGGCTGCTGATCGGTGGTGTGGTCGCGGCCCCGCTGGCCGCATGGCTGGTCACCAAGATCCCGGCGCCGGTACTGGGAACCGCGGTCGGCGGGATCATCGTGCTGACCAACTCCCGGACCCTGCTCAACGCCGTCGACGCCGGCACCGCGACGACGGTGAGTGTCTACGTCGTGATCGTCACCGCGTGGGCGGTCGCGGTCGGCACGGCCGTGAACCGGCTGCGGCGCAGCCAGGCGACCGGCGCCGCTCTCCCGGAGCACGGCGATCCCGTGGCCGCCCGGGACTGACGCGCCGGGGGCGGGCGCCCACGCCGCACCCCGCGGCCGATCAGGCCGCGGGGGTGGCGCGGGCGGCGGGGCCGGGCAGCGACGCCAGCACCGCGCGGGCGACGGCGTCGTTGTAGCGCAGGCTCTGCGCGTTCATCCCGGGCCGGGTGAAGGCCCCCGCCACCTTGACCGTGGTGTGCGGCCCGACGGCGAACCGGCGCTCGTGCACCTCGCCGCCGGCGGTGTGCAGAGCGCCGTCGGCCGGGCGCACCGAGAGCAGTCCGGTGTTGCGCAGCACGGTGCCGTCCTCGTCGTGCAGCATCTCCTCGACGGCCTCGCCGCGCTCGAGCAGCCCGGCCAGCAGCCGGTCCGCCGTCCGCGACAGGCTCGGGTCCGGCAGCCGGGCGTCCACCAGGACCGGCGCGGTGACCCGGTCGCCGGACTCCAGTGTGGAGCTGGTGGCGTGGAACCCGTCGTCGTCCAGCGAGACCTGCATGCCCGCGCCCAGGAACTGGACGTGACCGTCCCGGGCGAGGGCGAGCAGCTGGCGTACCCGGAACCCGGGCGGGCCGGAGGCGACCGCGTTGAAGAAGCCCTGCCACCAGGGCAGGTCGACCGCCCGCGAGCGCGCGGTCAGCGCACCGGACCCGGCGAGCCGGGTGGTCTCGGTGTAGACCGACAGCATCGCCACGAACGCGCCCAGATACGGCGTGTACCGATCGTCGACGTGCCGGCGCAGGTCCTCCGCGATCCGTTCGCGCACCAGCGGCTGCAGGCTCGCCAGGTCAGAGGCGTGCAGCCCCTCCAGCGGCCGGTCGAGCGCGGCCAGATCGAGCCGGTCGACCGGATCCGGCACGGCCGAGGCGATCAGCGCGGCCTCCTGCGGCGAGTCGTGCCCGGTCGCGGCGAACGCCTCGGCGAACTCGTCCCAGCCACACCGCACCCGGTCCGGGTGACCGTGGAACAGCTCGTGGTACCAGCCCCAGCCGATCTCCTTGGCCATCAGCGGCCAGACCCGGGTGCGGACGTCGACCGGGCCGTCGGCGATCAGCTCGTCGGTGGTCTCCGGCGGGAGGAACCGCGGCAGCGGCGGGCGGCCGCCGCGCAGCTGGTAGTGCGTCTTGGAGTGATAGGTCGCGCCCCGCGGCGAGCCACCGATCAGCACCGGCTCGCGCCCGGAGGGCAGGTAACGCAACGCGTCCGGATCGTCGGGGTCGGGCACGAACCGCCCGCCGCGGCCCTCGAACAGCAGCGCGACCAGGTCGATGAACGCCAGCCCGAGCCCACGGGCCAGCACCGTCTCCCCCGGCTCGATCACCGAGAGGTCCGAGTCCGACGTCTGTTCCGGGGGCAGGTACCGCAGCCCGGCCGCGGCCGCCCGGTCGGCCAGCGCGCGCTCGTCGTCGGTGGGGGTGGCGTCCAGGTGCCCGGAGGCGAGCACGACGGCGTCGGCGCGCAGGGTCGTGCCGTCGGCCAGCCCGACCATCTGATCGTCGCCCTCCTCGGTGAGCGCGACGGCGCTCGTGCGGTGCAGGTGCACCCGCATCCCGGCCGGGGCGCGGTCGATCACCTCGCGCAGCACGGCACCGAGGTAGTGGCTCTGCAGCCGCCGGGACGGGAACGTCGACGCCGTCACCGCGCGCAGCTCGGCGGCCACCTCGGGCTCCATCTCGGCATCCGGGTCGCCGTGCTCGCGCAGGTCCTGCGCCCACTCCCAGAACGACGGCCCGGGCGCGACCGGGCCCGCACAGACCACCGAGTCGTCGGTGTACATCGTGACGTCGGCGGCCATCGAGTTCATCGCCAGCAGCGGCGACTGCTCGTGCCGCCAGATCCGCCCGGCCCCCGCCGGGAACGGGTCGACGAGGTGGACGTCCAGGCCGGGCCCGGCCAGGGCGTCGGCGTAGAGCTCGGGGGCGCTGGCCGCCATCCGTTCCAGGATGCCGGTGCCGCGCGGCCCGGCCCCCACCACGACGACGGCCGGGGCGTGGCGGTGCGACTCGAGCGGGACGGTGGTTCGGGGCATCGGAGATCTCCTCCTGCGCGGGCGGACGCGTGAGATCCGCCCCTACAGGAATGCCCGGAGCCGGCACAGGTCCACGTGCCTGCGGCTGACCAGCCGGAGCTCCATGTCCCCACGGTAGGTGACCGACCCGTCGGGGGCCACCCGCCACCGGTCACACCGTCTCACCCGGAGGGCGCGCATACCTCTCCGGAGGGTGGCGCCCGATCGGGTACGCCACGGCTAGCGGTCGCCGATCCGTTCGATCACCCACAGTGGTCCGGACGGGGTGTCGCCGTCGTCGACGACCCGTGTCCGCTCACCCGCCGGTCGCATGATCACTGAGCGCTGTCGTGCCGATCACGACCGGTCACCGACGTGTCGCGCCCGGTCACAGTGTCCTGTGTCCCAACCTGGCGCATCCCGCGCATCACGCACGTTGATCGGGGGTACAACGGAATCGACCCGGACGGAACCGGATGCCCGAGCCCGACCCCGACACGTTCAACGGAGAACGTCGCATGACCGCAGAACTGATCGAACACCAGCCGATCCCCGACGCCGCGCCGACCTCCGACGCCCCGGCCGGTGACGTCGCCGTGCCCGCGCGGTCGACCGTGCACCGGCTGCTCGATTCGATCGACGACCTGGTCCGCCGGCACCGCGCGCTGGCCGGCCAGGACGGCGCGGCCGAGACGTTGCACGCCGAGCTGATCGCCGCGGAGCTGGACCAGCAGGTCGCCGTGCTGCGCAGGCTGCCCCGCCAGTCCCGCTCCTGACCGCCGTCACATCTCCGCGGCAGCGGGGATGATCTCCGATCCGAACACCCGCAGCGGCTCGATCTCCGAGACGCCCGGAACGACCGTGTGCACGTGCTGCACGCCCAGCGCGGCGTACCCGCGGAGCTGCTCGACCGCGGCCTTCGGGTCGGCCGGGTCGAGCATCGCCATCACCGTCTTCTCGATGTCGTCGTAGTTCCGCCCGACCTCGTCGCACCGGGTCCGCAGCACATCCAGCTTGCGCGCGAGGTCCGGCCCGCCGAACAGGTTGCAGGCGTCGGCGTACTGCGCGACCAGCCGCAGCGTCTTCTTCTCCCCGCCACCGCCGATCAGGATCGGCGGCCGCGGCCGGCGCAGCGGCTGCGGGACGTTCATCGTCCGGGCCAGGTGGTAGTGCTCGCCCTCGAAGGCGCCGTCGTCCTCACCCCACATCTGCAGCGCGACCTGCAGCGTCTCCTCGAGCCGTTCGAAGCGCTCGGCCGTCGGCGGGAAGAACAGGCCCAGACCGGCCGACTCCTCGTCGTTCCAGGCCGCGCCGATGCCGAGCCAGGCCCGGCCCTGCGACAGCACGTCCAGGGTGGTCACGCACTTCACCAGCAACCCCGGATCCCGGTACGTGACGCCGGTGACCCAGGTCAGCAGGTCGACCTTCTCGGTGCGTGCGGCCAGGTAACCCAGCGTGGTGTACGCCTCGAGCATGTCGTTCTCGATCGGCCCGACCGGGCGGATCTGCCAGAGGTGGTCCATCACGCTGACCCGGGCGAACCCCTGCTCCTCGGCCGCGACCGCGATCCGGGTGAGGTCGTCGGCCAGGCCGGCCGGGCCGGACGGATAGGTGAAGTCCGCGATGTGCAGTCCGATCTCCACGGCGCCCCTCTCGTTAAACGGAGAACTCTCCGCTTATACGGTAGTCCGCACCCGGTGTCGTGCGCCAGCCGGACCCGGCCGGCCGCGCAGCGGACGCCGTCGGTCGTCACCGGTCGTCACCGGTCGTCACCGACGAGCAGGCGGAACGAGCGGAGTCTCGCGGCGTGGTCGGAGGCCGGGGTCCGGACGATCAGCTCGTCGGCGCCGGTGGACTCCCGGAGCTCGGCCAGCCGGCGTCGCACGTCGGCCCCGTCCCCGATGACGTACCCCTCGGTCGCCCGGTGATACGCCGCCGTCTCGTCCGGGCCGGTGGCCCGGTACTCCGCGGCCGCGGCCGCACTCGGCAGCCGGATCGTGCGCCCCCAGACCTTCTTGCTCACCGCCTTCAGCCGGTGCGGCCCGGCCACGTACTCGGCCTCGTCGGCGGTATCGGCGGCGATGACGCCCACCCAGATCCCGAGACGGGGCGACCACCCCTCCCGGCCGGCCGGCCCGCGATAGTCCTCGACCGCCGCCGGCGCCGTCGGGTCCCGGTTGTAGAAGCCGCCGAAGGCGTAGGGCAGGCGCTTCTCCGCCGCGAGGCGGGCGCTCCCGGCGCTGCCGCCGAGCAGCCAGAGCTGGGGTTCGTTGCCGAAACCGGGCGTCGAGCGCACGGTCTCGACCGCCTCGCTGCGGAAGTAGGCACACAGGCGGTCGACCTGCGCGGAGAACGCCGGCAATGACTCGTCCCGGTCGCCGCTGACCACCGCCCGGGCGGCCTTCGGCCCGCCAGCCCCACGTCCGAGAGCCAGGTCGATCCGGCCGGGGTGCAGCGCCTCCAGGGTGCCGAACTGCTCCGAGACGACCAGCGGCGAGTGGTGCGGCAGCAGCACCCCGCCGGCGCCCACCCGGATCCGCGTCGTCCGGGACGCGACGATCCCCGCCAGGACCGCGGGCGCGCATCCGGCGACGGCCCGCATCCCGTGGAGCTCGGCGGCCCAGTACCGCCCGAATCCGAGCCGGTCGCCGACCCGGGCGAGCTCGACCGACCGCTGCAGGCTCTCCGCCGCGGTGGAACCCTCGACGACGGGGGACGTGTCGTGGATGGCCAGCTGCTGCGGCTCGACCCGATCCGGCATCGGCCCACCCTCGTCGCCGATCCCGGCGACGTCGACCTCCCCGACCCGACCGGGTGTCGGACGCCCGGTAGCGCACGGCCGGCAGGTGGGGTTCACTCCTCCCGTGATCGATCTCGTGCGGCGGCTGCACCTCGACCTCGCCCGGACGCAGGGCGCGAGCTGTCGGCCCTCCTGAGCCGCCCCGTCCACCCGAGACCACCCCACAGCAGGAGATCACCCATGCCTCTCGTCACCTTCGCCGTGAGCGGCCAGGGCACCGGCGTCGCGCAGACCGTCGCGGTCGACGGCGCCGACTACACCATCGAGACCGACGCCTACCCCGCGTTCGGCGGCCAGGACGAGCACCCGAGCCCGCTGGCCTACACGCTGGCGTCGCTGTCGTCGTGCAACCAGGTCACCAGCGCGCTCGTGGCCAAGGAGCTCGGCGTCACGATCGAGCACGTGCGCTTCGACGTCGCCGCGGACTTCAACCCGACGACGATGACCACCGGCACCCACCGGGACGGCGAGACCACGTTCCAGAACCTGCGGATCGACGCGGTGATCCGCAGCGACGCCACCGACGAGCAGCTGCAGGAGCTCGCCCGCGAGACCGAGCGCCGCTGCCCGGTCTCCCAGCTGTTCGCGCAGGCCGGTGTGACGATCACGAGCAACTGGAAGAAGGCCTGACGCACACGTTCTAGGGTTTCGGGCGTGGCTGACAACGCTGACACGCCCGAACTCGTCCACCTCGACGTTGCCGCCGGCGTCGCGACGATCACCCTGGACTCCCCGCACAACCGCAACGCGCTGTCCGCGCAGCTGCGCCGGGAGCTGATCGCGCACCTGGACACCGCGATCGCCGACGACGGCGTGCGGGTGATCGTGCTGACCCACACCGGCACCGTGTTCTGCGCCGGGATGGACCTCAAGGAGTCCCGTGGCGCGGGCGCCGAGCAGCAGGGCGTCACGGAGGTGCCGCGGATCCTGACCACGGTGTGGGACTCGCCCACCCCGGTCGTCGCACGGCTGGCCGGCCCGGCCCGGGCCGGCGGCGTCGGCATCGTGGCCGCCTGCGACATCGCGGTGGCGGCCGAGTCCGCCACCTTCGCGTTCTCCGAGGTGCGGATCGGGGTGGTGCCGGCGGTCATCTCGGTCACCGTGCTGCCCCGGCTGGGCGCCCGCGCCGCACACGAGCTGTTCCTCACCGGCGAGACCTTCGACGCGCACCGGGCCGCCCGGACAGGCCTGATCAACAGCGCGGTCCCGGCCGACGCCCTGGACGACGAGGTCGCCCGCTTCACCGGGATGCTGCGGCGCGGCGCCCCCGGGGCGCTGGCCGGGGCGAAGGAGATGCTGCGCCGGGAACGGACGTCGTCGATGACCGAGGACTTCGCGGCGATGAACTCGCTGTCCGCGTCCTTCTTCGCCTCGGCCGAGGGCCAGGAGGGCATCCGCGCCTTCGGTGAGAAGCGCACGCCCTCGTGGGTGCCGCCGCAGGACTGACACGGCGCGTTCGGGGCGGTGCCGCCGAACGGCACACCACGTGTGCGACCGCAGTCGTCGGGCCACGTGCGGTGCCACTCGGCGGGGCAGCGCGCGCCGGGAGCCGGGCGGGCACCACCCGGGCACGCCTATCCTCGGCGGCATGACCGCCCCCGCCGAACCCGCGCTCGGGGCCACCCGGGACCCGGCCGCGGCGCTGGAGCTGCTGGCCGGCCGCCGGCTGGTCGCGCTGACCGGCGCCGGCCTGTCCACCGACTCGGGCATCCCGGACTACCGCGGCCCGGGGTCGCGACCGCGCAACCCGATGACCTACTCCGAGTTCGTCTCCGGCGCGGCGGCGCAGCGCCGCTACTGGGCACGCAGCCACGTCGGCTGGGCCCGGATGCGCCGGGCCGACCCGAACCCCGGCCACGTCGCGCTCGCCGCGCTGGAGCGGGCCGGGAACCTGGACGGGCTGATCACCCAGAACGTCGACGGGCTGCACACCGTCGCCGGGCACCGGTCGGCGATCGACCTGCACGGCCGGATCGACGAGGTCGTCTGCCTCGGCTGTCGCCGGGTCACCCCGCGCGAGGAGCTGGCGCATCGGCTGACCGCGCTGAACCCCGGCTTCACCGAGGCGCACAGCGCCCAGGTGGAGACCGCGCCGGACGGGGACGCCGCCGTCGAGATCACCGACGGGTTCCGGATCGCCTCGTGCACCGGCTGCGGCGGGGTGCTCAAACCGCACGTGGTGTTCTTCGGCGAGAACGTGCCCAAGGACCGGGTCGCCCGCTGCTACGCGCTGGTCGGCTCGCTCACCCAGGACGACGGCGCGCTGCTGGTGGCCGGCTCGTCGCTGGCGGTGATGTCCGGGCTGCGCTTCGTCCGGGCCGCCCGCAAGGCCGGGGTACCGGTGGTGATCGTGAACCGGGGCGGGACCCGCGGCGACGACCTGGCCGACCTGCGGGTGGACGCCGGTTGCTCGGAGACCCTCGCCGCGCTGGCCGGACGGCCGTAGCGGGGGAGGTCAGTCCCGCGGACGGGCCCGGTCGAACCGCTCGGTGCCCCGGTCCAGGCCGATCGCGACCACGGCGCACAGCGGGAGCACCACCACGGTCACGAACAGGACCTGGAACACGAACGGCAGGGCGGTCAGCCACAGCTCGAACGCGTCCCAGGCGTTGATGATCGTGCGCACACTCCACACGGTAGTACGCCACGCCACGCGTTAGGTTCGGGCCCATGTTCGCTGTCTACGCCCACGAGCCCAACGCCGACGCTCCGCTCGACTCCCTCGTCGTGGGCGAGCGGCCCGACCCCGAGGTCCCCGACGGCTGGGTGTCGGTGAACGTCGCCGCCGCCAGCCTCAACATGCACGACCTGTGGACCCTGCGCGGGGTCGGCATCAAGCCCGAGCAGTTCCCGATGATCCTGGGCTGCGACGGCGCCGGCACCCTCGACGACGGCACCGACGTCGTGCTGTACCCGATCATCGGTGACCCGGACTGGCGCGGGGACGAGACCCTCGACCCCAAGCGCACCCTGCTCACCGAGAAGCACCAGGGCACGATGGCCGAGAAGGTCGTCGTCCCGGCACGCAACGCGATCCCGACGCCGAAGGGCATCACCCCGGCCCAGGGCGCCGTGCTCGGCACGGCCTGGCTGACCGCGTACCGGATGCTGTTCACCAAGTCCGGGCTGGCGCCCGGCCAGACCATGCTCGTCCAGGGCGCCTCCGGTGGCGTGTCCACCGCGCTGATCCAGCTCGGCCGGGCCGCCGGCATGCAGGTCTGGGTGACCGGACGGGACGACGAGAAGCGGGCGCTGGCCGAGCGGCTCGGCGCCCACCAGACCTTCGAGTCCGGGGCGAAGCTGCCCGGCAAGGTCGACGCCGTGTTCGAGTCGGTCGGCGAGGCGACCTGGAAGCACTCGATGCGGGCGCTGAGGCCCGGCGGCATCATCGTCATCTGCGGCAGCACCTCCG
Source organism: Pseudonocardia nantongensis (assembly GCF_046546495.1). Lineage (NCBI taxonomy): Bacteria > Bacillati > Actinomycetota > Actinomycetes > Pseudonocardiales > Pseudonocardiaceae > Pseudonocardia > Pseudonocardia nantongensis. The sequence goes on from NZ_JBKGXT010000024.1 coordinate 60,765, forward strand.
GGCCCAACCCCCCGGCGGACCTGCAGCGGCTGTTCTTCCTGCAGCTGCAGGTGGTCGGCTCGACCATGGGCACCCGTGCCGAGCTCGCCAACCTGATGGAGTTCGTCGCGACGGCCGAGATCCAGCCGGAGATCGGGACCGAGAAGCCCATGAAGTCCGCATCCGAGGCTTTCGCCGCCATGTCGGAGGGGAAGACGGCGGGTAAGATCGTGCTCACCCGCTGATTCGTTACGGATATCCGGGTGTGATTCAGTCGTGATGCACCCGGGCGGCGGTGGACGGGCCCCATCAGTGCTGGTCGTGGCCGTGTTCGTCACCGCTGAGTGACGACCGCCCGGCGCTCGGGGCGGGTTTCCGCAGGACACCGTCAAATTTCGCCCGGACGACAAGTACAGTCTGTCATCGTGTCCGAGCCTTTCAGTCGAAGGGCGTCGGGGACGGCCACCATGGCCGCCCCGACGCCTGGAGCCGCGGGTGTCGTCGAATTCCTGGACCGGGTCGATCACGCCGTGGCCACCGCCCTGTCCGCGAACCCCTCCGCCACCGACGTCGGTCGTGACGGGTGGCGGGTCCTGCTGATGCTCGCCCGCGGCACCGGCCGCAGCATGGGTGAGATCGCGGGCCACACGACGCTGCCGGCCCCGACAGCGACCCGGATCGTGGATCGCCTGGTCGAGCGCAAGCTCGCCTACCGCTCCGCGGATCCGCTGGACCGACGCCGGGTGCTGGTGCACCTGTCGGCCGAGGGCCGCACGGTGGTCGAGTCGGTCTGCCAGCGGGTCCAGCACATCCTCACCCCCCGGCGTGCCCCGGCCACCCGCCCCGGGGCCTACGACAGCCCCATCCCCGGCCCCCGCACCGGCTCTCCCGTGTAGCTCCCCGCTCCCTCGCGCTCCCCCACCGACGACCTCCCCCACCGACACGAAGGGCCCGGCCCCCGCTTCCGCGGGAGGCCGGGCCCTTCGTCGTGCGGGAAGCTACTTCTTGGGCTTCTCGGTCGCCTGCCCGCCGCCGGTCGACAGCGCCGCCACGAAGGCCTCCTGCGGGATGTCCACCCGGCCGATCGTCTTCATCCGCTTCTTGCCCTCCTTCTGCTTCTCCAGCAGCTTGCGCTTACGGCTGATGTCGCCGCCGTAGCACTTGGCGAGCACGTCCTTGCGGATGGCGCGGATCGTCTCCCGCGCGATGATCCGGGAGCCGACAGCGGCCTGGATCGGCACCTCGTACTGCTGACGCGGGATCAGCTCGCGCAGCTTGGTGGCCATCGAGGTGCCGTAGGCGTACGCCGACTCCTTGTGCACGATCGCGGAGAACGCGTCCACCGCCTCGCCCTGCAGCAGGATGTCCACCTTGACGAGGTCCGCGACCTGGTCACCGGCCTCCTCGTAGTCGAGACTGGCGTAGCCGCGGGTGCGCGACTTCAAGGCGTCGAAGAAGTCGAAGATGATCTCACCCAGCGGCATCGTGTAGCGCAGCTCGACCCGGGACTCGGACAGGTAGTCCATCCCGCCGAGCTGGCCGCGCCGGCTCTGGCACAGCTCCATCACGGTGCCGACGAACTCCGACGGCACCAGGATCGTGATCTTGGTGATCGGCTCCCGGACCTCGGCGATCTTGCCCTCCGGCCAGTCGCTGGGGTTGGTGACCTGCAGCTCGGCGCCGTCGTCGGTGGTCACGTCGTAGACCACGTTCGGCGCGGTCGAGATCAGGTCCAGGTCGTACTCGCGCTCCAGCCGGTCACGGGTGATCTCGAGGTGCAGCAGCCCCAGGAAGCCGCAGCGGAAGCCGAAGCCCAGCGCCGCCGAGGTCTCCGGCTCGTAGGTGAGCGCGGCGTCGTTGAGCTGCAGCTTGTCCAGCGCCTCACGCAGGGCCGGATACTGCGATCCGTCGATCGGGTAGAGCCCGGAGTAGACCATCGGCTGCGGCTCGCGGTACCCGGTCAACGGGTGTTCCGCGCCGCCGCGCTTCGAGGTGACCGTGTCGCCGACCTTGGACTGCCGGACGTCCTTCACCCCGGTGATCAGGTAGCCGACCTCGCCGACGCCGAGCCCCACCGAGGGCTTCGGCTCGGGCGAGACGATCCCGATCTCGAGCAGCTCGTGCTCGGCACCGGTGGACATCATCTTGATCTTCTCTCGCGGGGAGAGCTTGCCGTCCACCACGCGGACGTAGGTGACGACGCCGCGGTAGGTGTCGTAGACCGAGTCGAAGATCATCGCGCGGGCCGGGGAGTCGGCCTCGCCGACCGGCGGCGGGACCTGCGCGACGACGGCGTCCAGCACCGCCTCGACGCCCTCGCCGGTCTTGGCGCTGCAGCGCAGCACGTCCTCCGGCGCGCAGCCGGTGATGTGTGCGATCTCCGCGGCGTAGCGCTCCGGGTCGGCCGACGGCAGGTCGATCTTGTTGAGGACCGGGATGATGTGCAGGTCCTTCTCCATGGCCAGGTACAGGTTGGCCAGGGTCTGCGCCTCGATCCCCTGCGCGGCGTCGACCAGCAGGATCGCGCCCTCGCAGGCCTCCAATGCCCGGGACACCTCGTAGGTGAAGTCCACGTGGCCGGGGGTGTCGATGAGGTGCAGGACGTGGTCGGTGGCGACGCCGTCGGCATCCTTCGCGTGCCACGGCAACCGCACGTTCTGCGCCTTGATCGTGATGCCGCGCTCGCGCTCGATGTCCATCCGGTCCAGGTACTGGGCCCGGTAGTCGCGAGCCTCGAGCACCCCTGTCACCTGCAGCATCCGGTCGGCCAGCGTCGACTTACCGTGGTCGATGTGGGCGATGATGCAGAAGTTCCGGATCCGCTCCGGTGGCGTGAAGGTGCGGTCGGCGTACGTCGTCACTCGGCTCTTCTCGGCTTTCGGTCGCGGCGATTCCCGCACCATCGTCCCACGTCGCCGGGGCCACCCCGGCAGCACGGCGGTGGCACCGCAGCGGCACGACCCCGGCGTCGTACCGGGACGCGCGCCCGGCGGGACGTCCCGGCGCACCGGTGCCGGTGGACGGGGTGTCGCGACCCCGGGCGGAGCCGCGACACCCCGCTGGTAGCCTTGATCTCTGAGCGCTCGGCGTGCTCGCCCGGAACGGCCGGGCTGTCCCGGACAGTCCAGCATCGTTCGGTGCCGCCGAAGCGGACCGGACTCGAGCAGACAGCCGAACCCAGCAGGCAGGAAGACCAGGGGCAGACGTGGCCAACATCAAGTCGCAGATGAAGCGGGTCAAGACCAACGAGAAGCGCCGGCAGCGCAACAAGTCGGTGAAGTCGTCGGTCAAGACCGCGATCCGCCGCTTCCGTGAGGCCGCCGCCCAGGGCAGCGAGAACACCGTCGAGCTGCAGCGCGACGCCGCGAAGGCCCTGGACAAGGCGGCCAGCAAGGGCGTCATCCACAAGAACCAGGCGGCGAACCGCAAGTCGGCCATGGCCAAGCACGTGAACAAGGTCAGCGCCTGAGCCACCCGGTTCACCACGATGACGGCGCCGCCCCGCTCGGGGTGGCGCCGTCGTCGTGTGCAGGGTCCGTCGTGTGCAGGGTCGAGGCGCGCGCAGCGTCGAGCCGGGCTGAACCGTTCCGCGGTCAGCGGGCACCGCGCGCGTCCAGGACGGCGAGCACGGCCCTCTCCAGCGCGAATTCGGGGTCCGCGGCGACGCCCTTGACGTCGGCGTTCACCCGCGCGGTGGCCGCGATCGCGACGGCGAGCTGGTCCGGGTGCCACTGCCGCACCTGTCCCTGCGCCTTGCGGATCTTCCAGGGCGGCATGCCCAGCTCGCCCGCGAGCCGGTTCGGGTCACCGCGGCCGGCGGATCCGACCTTGGCCAGGGTGCGGACGGCGTCGGCGAGCGCGTCCGCGACGAGCACGTGCGGGACGCCGAGCACCAGTGCCCAACGCAACGCCTCCATCGCGGCCCGCCGGTCCCCGGCGACAGCCGCGTCGGCGACCGCGAAGCCGGACGACTCGGCACGCCCGCGGTAGTAGCGACGCACCCCGGCCTCGTCGATCCTGCCGCCGGTGTCGGCGACCAGCTGCCCGGCCGCGGAGGCCAGCTCTCGCAGGTCCGACCCCACCGCCTCGACCAGCACGGCGAGCGCACCGGACGAGATGCTGCCGCCCTTGCGGCGGACCTCGGCGTGCACGAAGTCCGACCGCTCGTCGGCACGGGTGATCCGGTTGCAGGTGGTGACCCCGGCCCCGGCCTTGCGGAGCGTGTCGACGAGCGCCTTGCCTTTGGCGCCGCCCGCGTGCTGGGCCACCAGCACGATGCCCTCGGCCGGGTCCTTCGCGTACTCGGCGATCGCGGCGACCATGTCCTTCGTCGCGTCCTGGGCGTGCGTGAGCACGATCACCCGGCCCTCGGCGAACAACGACGGGCTCAGGTGCCCCGCCAGGTCTCCGGGGGCGACCTCGGAGGTGCGGAAATGACGCAGTTCGGTCTCCGGGTCCTGCTGCCGCGCCCGCCGGACCAGCTCGGATACGGCCCGCTCGGCGAGGAACTCCTCGTCACCCAGCACCAGCTGCAGCGGGCCGGGCGGGTCGGTGTCACGGCTCCTGCTCACCCCTCCATCGTGGCGCACGCCCCCGACAGCCGGCCGCCCACGTCCCCCGCACCGGTGGGCTGCTGGCCAGGAGCGCGGACGATCCCGTAATGTCCGCGACGTCCGCGCCCGGCGCACCGTCGGACACGGACGAGCACGCACAATCGAACATGGCTCATCCAGAGGGGCAGAGGGAACGGCCCGCAGAAGCCCCGGCAACCGGCGTCGAGCGACGATCCGCCCACACCAGTGCACTGCACGTGCAGTCAGCCCGGTGAGGACGTCGACGAACACGGTGCCAATTCCGACCCGCCGTCCCGGCGGGACAGATGAGGAGATCTCGTGACTCTCACTGCTGCGCCCGAAACCACGTCGGCCTACGACCTGGGCCCTGCCCGCGCCCTGGCCTGCCGGGAGTGCGGGCACCGCATCCCGCTGGCCGCGGAGTTCGCCTGCCCCCGGTGTTTCGGGCCGCTCGAGGTGGCCTACGAGTTCCCGGAGATCACCCGGGCGGCGATCGAGGCCGGCCCGAAGTCGATCTGGCGCTACAAGGACCTGCTGCCGGTGCCCTCCACCGTCGGGCAGATCGCCAACACCGAGCCCGGCCTGACCCGGCTGATCGAGGCCGACAACCTGGCGAAGGCGCTCGGTGTCCGCAAGCTGTGGGTGAAGGACGACACCGGCAACCCGACCCACTCCTTCAAGGACCGGGTGGTCGCGGTCGCCCTGGCCGCCGCCCGCGAGCTCGGCTTCTCGGTGCTGTGCTGCCCGTCCACCGGAAACCTGGCCAACGCCGTCGCGGCCGCCGCGGCCCGGGCCGGTTGGGACTCGGTGGTGCTGATCCCGTCCTCCCTGGAGCAGCCGAAGATCATCACCACCGCGGTGTACGGCGGCACCCTGCTCGCCGTCGACGGCAACTACGACGACGTGAACCGGCTGGCCACCGAGCTGGCAGCGGAGCACGAGGACTGGGCGTTCGTGAACGTCAACGTCCGCCCGTACTACGCCGAGGGCTCCAAGACCCTCGGCTACGAGGTCGCCGAGCAGCTGGGCTGGCGGTTGCCCGAGCAGATCGTGGTGCCGGTCGCCTCCGGTTCGCAGCTGACGAAGGTCGACAAGGGCTTCACCGAGCTCGGGAACCTCGGCCTCGTCGAGCCCACCCGATACACGATGTTCGGCGCCCAGGCCACCGGCTGCTCCCCGGTCGCGTCGGCGTTCGAGGCCGGACACGACGTGATCCAGCCGCAGAAGCCCGACACCATCGCCCGGTCGCTCGCGATCGGGAACCCGGCGGACGGCCCGTACGTCCTGGACTCGGTGCGCCGCACCGGCGGCCAGGTCGGGCACGTGTCCGACGATGAGGTCGTCGACGGCATCCGGCTGCTGGCCCGCACCGAGGGCGTCTTCGCCGAGACCGCCGGCGGGGTGACCGTCGCGACCGCGAAGAAGCTGCTCGAGGCCGGCCGGCTCGACCCGGACGCCGAGACCGTCCTGCTGATCACCGGGGACGGCCTCAAGACCCTGGACGCGGTGTCCGGTCAGGTCGGTCCCACCGCCACCGTGCCCGCCAGCAGCGCCGCCGTGCGCGACGCGCTGACGTCCCGCGGCTGAGCGCGCCCCGCCCGGCCGGGCGCGCCGGCTCCGGCCGGGCGCCGGCCGGGGGTCGCCGCGGGCGACCAGCGTGAGATCCGCCGGGGCCCCGCCGGTCACCGCCAGGTCCCCGCCGCGGTCGGTTCGCGCCACCCCGACCCCGGACCGGAGGAGGCCGTCGATCAGCTCGGGGTTCGGGTGCCGGTAGGTGTTGCCGTTGCCGACGCTGACCAGGGCGGCCCGCGGGGCCACCGCGCCCAGGAACCGCGGGCTGACCTTGCGGCTGCCGTGGTGCGGCATCTTCAGCACGTCGGCCCGCAGGTCCTGACCGGAGCCGAGCAGGTCGTCCTGCGCGGCGAGCTCGATGTCCCCGGTCAGCAGCACGCTGCCGGACGGGGTGCGGGCCCGCAGCACCAGCGAGCCGTCGTTGACCGCGGTGCCGTCCTCGCCGTCCACCGACGACGGCGGATGCACCGGGCCCAGCACGTCCAGGCGCAGCCCCGGCCAGCCCAGCGCGTTGCCGCGGGCGAGCCCGACCACCCCGGTTCCGGCCACCGTCGCGATCCGGGCCACCTCACCCAGCCCGGACGCCGGGTCCCGTACCGGCCCGACCGCGACCCCACCGGTGGCCCGGCCGCGCAGCGCGCCGGCGAGGCCGCCGTCGTGGTCGGCGTGCAGGTGGGTGATCACCACCAGGGCGAGCTCCCGGATCCGCAGCCGGTCCAGGCAGGCGTCGACGGCGTCGTCGGTCGGCCCGGTGTCGACCAGGACCGCCTGCCCGGGGACACCGGTGGCGAGGACGAGCGCGTCGCCCTGACCGACGTCGCAGGCGATCACGGTCCAGCCGGGTGGCGGCCAGCCCGGGGTGACGAACCGGGTCGGCAACAGCACCAGCAGCAACCCGGCGAGCGCCGCGAGCAGCAGCGCCCGCAGCCGCGGCACCCGGCTCATCGCGAGCAGCCCGAGCAGCAGGCCGGTCAGCAGCAGCGCACCGCCGGTGCCGGCCGGCCACGGCACCGCCGCGCCGGGCACGGCGGCCGCCCGGTCCCCGACCAGCACCAGCCAGCGCACGAACGGGCCGGCCAGCCAGGCACAGACCGCGGCGGCGTCCGGGCTCACCGCGGACAGCACGGCGCCGAGCACACCGAGCACGGTCGCCGGCGCCACGGCCGGCGCGGCGAGCAGGTTCGCCAGCACCGTGACCAAACCGACCTGGCCGTTGAGCCCGGCGATGATCGGCGCCGTCGCGAGGGCGGCCGCGACCGGCACCACCAGGGCCTCGGCCGGACCGGACGGCAGTCCGCGGGTCCGCAGCGACACGACCCAGCCGGGGCCGAGCAGCACCAACGCACCGGTGGCGACGACCGAGAGCGCGAAGCCGGCGTCGACCGCCAGCGCCGGGTCCACGAGCAGCAGCGCCAGCACCGCGACGGCGAGTGCGGGCACCGCCGACCGGGCCCGCCCGGCGGCCAGCGCGAGCAGCACGACCGCGCCCATCACCCCGGCCCGCAGCACCGATGGCGACGGTCGCGCCAGCACCACGAACCCGATCAGGGCGAGGAACGCCAGGACCGCGGCGAGCCGCGGGTCGGCGCGGAACAGCCGGAGCAGGAGCAGTACCGCGCCGGTCACGATGGCCACGTTCGCCCCGGAGACGGCCACCAGATGCGCGAGCCCGGCCGTGCGGAAGTCCTGTTCGGTCTCCGCCAGCTGGGCCCGGGTGTCGCCGATCGCCAGCCCGGGCAGCAACCCGGCGGATGCCTCCGGCAGCGCGGCCGCGGCGGCGTCCCGCAACCCGTCGCGCAGTGAACCGGCCGCGGTCTGGAACCACGGTGGTGGGGTGACGTCCTGCGGTGGCCCGCGGACCCGCAGCACGGCGACGGTCAGGTCCGGACGCTGCGCGGGGGCCAGCAGGCCGGCAGCGGAGACCTCCTGGCCGGGCAGCAGCCCGGTCCAGCCCTCGGCGGGCGCGATCAGCAGGACGTCGCCGCCGGTGTCCCAGCGGCCGTCGCCCGCGGTCGCGGCACGCAGCTGCGCAGGGACGAGCACCGACTGCCGGGCCGCTCCGCCCTCCGCACCGCCGCCGGCCGGGCGCAGCACCCGCGGGTCGTCGGTGAGCACGACACGCATCTCGGCCGCGGCACCGCGCTCGGCGTACGCCCGCACCGGGTTCGCGGCCAGCGCCGACGCGTGGCCGGTGACGAGCACCGCGGCGACGACCGCGCAGCCGCCGGCCGCCAGCACCGTCGAGGCGGGGGCGGCGGCCCGGGCACTGATCCGGGCCCGCACCGACACGGTCAGTACGGCGGTGGCCGCGAGCAGCGCGGCGGTGATCCCGCCGGCCGGGCCGCCCAGCAGGCCGCACAGTATCGCCGCCCAGGTCGCCAGGGCCGCGGGAACCAGTCGCAGGTCCGGCGGGGCGGGACGCTCGGCCGGCTCGCCTCCCCGGTCGGCGCGGGCGCGGCCACGCACCGGGTCGCGCCGGTCCGCGCGGGCCGGTCGGTCGGGGCTCCGCCGGGCTCCGGCCACCCGCCGGACGTCCCGCGGATCACGGGCCGGGGCGCTCACACCCTCACCGCGTCCTTCAACTTGGCGAACCGGCCTTCCCCGATCCCGTCGACCTCGCGGAGCTGCTCGACCCGGCTGAACCGGCCGTTGCGGGTGCGCCAGTCGAGGATCTTGGCCGCGGTCACCGGCCCGATGCCCGGCAGGGCGTCGAGATCGGCGACGGTGGCCGAGTTGAGGTCGACCTTCGCGCCCGGCGCCGAACCGCCGCCCGACCCCGCACCGCCGCCCGACCCTGCACCGCCGGTCCCGGGGTCGCTGCCGGAGGCGGGCTCGGCACCCGGGGCGGGCAGCACCGGTGCGGCGTCGGCGGCGGGCGGGACGCCGATCGCGATCTGCTCGCCGTCCCCGAGCCGCCGGGCCAGGTTGAGCACCGCGAGATCGACCCCGGGTAGCGCTCCCCCGGCGGCGTCCACGGCGTCGGCGACCCGGGACCCGTCCGGCACCCGGACCAGGCCGGGCCGGGCGACCCGGCCGACCACGCTCACCACCAGCGGCCCCGCGCTCGCCGGGGCGGCCGGAACCGGTGCGGCCGCCTGCGGGCCGGTGGTGCCCGGGCCCGCGGTGACCGCCGGCAGGCCGGTGACCGGCTGGGCGGTCGGCCGGTTCGCCCACACCCCCACCCCGGCGACGACCGAGCCGAGGAGCACCACGACGACCAGCGCCAGCGCCCCGGGGCGGCCGGGATCGACCCGCGCACCGGCCAGGGACGGCGGCAGCCAGCGCAGCGCGACCCGCCGCCAGGCGGGCGGCCGCGCCCCGTGGGTGCCCGGCTCCGGGGCGTCGTAGTCGGAACCGTGGTCGGGGTCGGGGTCGGGGTCGGCGGTGTGCGGCGCGAAGGCGCCGGGGATGTCGGCGTCGACGGCGACATCGGGAGTGTCGCCGGGATCGGACGGTCCCGGACGGTGGCGCACCGCCCGGCGTGGATTCCGCCCCGACCATCCGTCCACACCGGACCCCACCGGCCGTCCGCGCCCCGGTCCGGACGGCGCGGACGGCTTCGGCCCTGGCAGCAGCAGCGGGACGGTCGGTGGATCCGGCACGCGCGGCGTGCGCGGCGGCACCGCGGGCGGCGGCGGAGGCGATGGGGTGCGCGGTGCCGCCGCGGTCAGCAGGCCCGCCCCGCGGCGCACGCGACCGTTCAGCCCGGCGAGCCTCCGGGCCGGGTCACGGGCACCGTCCGACCTGGTCACGCCCTCGACGCTAGGTCCACCGCACGCCCGTCGACCCCGCCTCCGCGGAAGCTGGGGACCGATTCCCGGATTGGGGACGGACGGGCCGTGACCGGCGCGACCGGGCCGTCGGTGTCGGTCCGGTGTGGTAGCGGCGAGGCGTCAGCCGGCGGGCACCACCACGACGCCGAGCAGACTTGGGCCGGCGTGCGCTCCGATCACCGCACCGACCTCTGCGACGTGCACCTCGGCCGCGTGCGGCAACCGCTCCCGCAGCCGGTCGGCGAGGTCCTCGGCACGGTCGGTGGCACCGAGGTGGTGTACCGCCAGCCGGGCCCCGGGCCCGCCGGCAGCCTGTTCGGCCAGCACGACCAGCCGTTCGGCGACCCGCGCGGTGGTCCGCACCTTCTCCAGCGGCGCGATCCGCCCGTCGGCCAGGTGCAACAGCGGCTTCACCGCGAGCGCGGACCCCAGCAGCGCGGACGCGGCGCCGATCCGCCCGCCCCGGCGCAGTCGTTCCAGGTCCTGTACCCCGAACAGCACCCGGCAGCGTGCGGCCACCGCCGTCGCCGCGGCCGCCACGGCGGCGCCGTCCGCGCCGGACGCGGCCACGTCGCAGGCGCTCAGCACCGCGAAGCCCAGGCCCATCGCGATCGCCCGGGTGTCGACGACCCGGATCCGGTCCGGGGCCACCTCCTGCGCGGCGGTCCGGGCCGCGTCCCAGGTCCCGGACAGCTCCCGGGACAGGTGCACCGACACGATCTCGCGGGCACCGCCGTCGAGCAGGTCGCGGAACACGGCGGCGAACGCGGCCGGAGCGGGCCGGGAGGTCTGCACCTCGACGTCCCGGTCGGCCAGCGCCGTGATCAGCTCGGCGGCGGTGACGTCGAGGCCGTCCCGCGCGGTGCGCTCACCGAGGCGCACCTCCAGCGGGACGACGTGCACGTCGCGCTTCCCGGCCGCCCCGGGCGGCAGGTAGGCGGTGGAGTCGGTGACCACGGCGACCGGGGAGCTGGGCACGCCGGGACCCTACGGCACCCGGTGCGTCCTCCCGGTGAACCGGAACCGCCCCGTCAGGCGAACAACGGCCCGAGCACCCGTTGGGCCTCCCTGTAACGCTGGTGCGCCTCGTCGTAACGGGCACGCAGCCGTTCGTCGGGGACGAACTCCCGTTCCACCCGCACCATCCGCGCAGCCAGCTGCCCGACCGTCGCCCCGGCCCCGGTGGCCAGTCCGGCGAGCATCGCGGCACCGAGCACGCCGGCGTCGCGCTCGGCGGTGCGTCGCAGCGGCCGCCCGAGGACGTCGGCCTTGATCTGGCACCAGAGGTCGCTGCCGGCCCCGCCGCCGCACGCGGCCAGCGACGCCGCGTGCCCGCCCGCGGCCGTCTCCAGGGCGCCGAGGACGTGCCGCGCCGCGTGCGCGACGCCCTCCAGCACGGCGCGGGCCGGATCGGCGCGGCCGGTTCCGAACGTCGCGCCCAGCCAGTGCGCGCGCAGCGTCGGGTCCCAGACCGGGGCCCGCTCCCCCGCGAGCTGCGGCAGGAACAGCACGTCGCCGGAGCCCGGCTCCGCGGTCGCCGCGAGCTCGAGCAGCTCCCCGGCCCCGACACCGAGCACCGCCGAGGCCCAGGCGAGCGCGTCCCCGCCGGCCTGGGTCGGTCCCGCGTGGACGTGCAGGCCACGCCAAGATGGGAAGGTCACGATCCCGGGGCCGCCACCGCCCGGCTCGGCCGCCATCGCCAACACCTCGGACGTCCCGGCGACGTCGATCGCGTCCCCCGGCCCGGCGACCCCGCCGCCGACCAGGGCGGACCAGGCGTCCATCGTTCCCACCGCGACCGGCAGGCCGGACGGCAGACCGCCCGCACCGGTGCTCTCCCCGACGACCGCGGCCGGGTAGGGCGAACACGGCGGCCTTCACCGACGTGGTGCCGACGTCGATGCCGAGCAGCGTCACGCGTGGCCTCCGGGCACGGCCGTCCCGGGCTCCAGCAGGTCCGCCAGTGCGTTCCCGACCAGCCGGTGCCCCGCCCAGCCCCAGTGCAGGCCGTCCGGGTTCCCCTGCCCGGACAGCACGTGGTCGCCGACCAGCTCCGCGACGTCCAGCACCGGCACCGCCGCCGTCTCCGCCCAGGCGCGGACCGCGTGCTCGGTGCCGGCCCGGTGCGGGTGCGCGAGGCCGTAGTCGGCGGCCCGGTGCACCGACGGCAGCAGCGCGACCACCGGCAGCTCCGGGCGGAGCGCGTGGATCGCGGCGCGGCACCGTTCCAGGTAGGCCGCGGTGAGCCGGGGCGGCAGGGTGACGGGTCCGCCGCCGGGCAATCGCGCCAGCGCGGGCGCGAGCACCGGCTGGGCCCGCCGGTAGCCCTCCCGCACGGCCCGGCGTACCGGCTCCGGCCGCAGCGCCGGGATCAGCTCGCGCAGGGCCGTCGGCAACGGCGAGGGCAGGGAGTCCATTCCGGACACCCCGAGGACGACCGCGCCCGCTCGCGGCAGCGCCGCCCAGACCCTTGGGTCCCCGGTGAGTGCCGACCAGACGTGCCGGGCGGTCCAGCCGGCCCGCGCGACCAGCTCGACATCCCCGCCGAACCGGGCCGCGGCGACGTTCGGCCACAGCCGCGGCTCGTCGGCCGGGTAGGGCCGGTCGGGCCCGTGGAAAGCCAGCGAGTCGGCGAGGACCAGCAGGTCAGGCACCGATGTTGTACCCCGACAGGCGCCATCGTGGGTGGTCGTCGCGGCGGGCGACGACGGCCCACTTCGCGTTGCCCATGCCGCCGATCACGGGCCAGGCCACCTCGGGCAGGTCGAGCAGGCCGCACACCATGCCGGCGATCACCCCGCCGTGCGCGACGAGCAGCACCGAGCGCTCGTCGAGATCGCCCGCGTACGCGGTGTCCAGCTCCTCGACGACCGGGAGCGCCCGCGCGACGACGTCCACCCGGGACTCGCCGCCGGGCGGTGTCCAGCGTGGATCGGACCGCCACGCGGCGATGGCGCCCGGGTCGTCGGTCTCGATGTCGGCGACGGTCCGGCCCTGCCACTCGCCGAGGTGGGTCTCGCGCAGCCGCTTGTCCACCGACAGCGGCAGCCCGGTCGCCGCGGCCACGGTGGCTGCGGTGTCGTAGGCCCGGCTCAGGTCCGAGGAGACGATCCGGTCGAACGGGAGCCCGGCCAGCAGCGGGGCGGCCGCGGCCGCCTGCCCCCGGCCCTCCTCGGTGAGCTGGGTGTCCAGGTGGCCCTGCATCCGGCCACCCGCGTTGTACTCGGTCCGGCCGTGCCGCAGCAGCGTGACCCGACGCAGCGTCATCCGGCGCTCTCGGGATCTGCGGCATCCGGCCGCACGTCGGGGACCTCGATCGCCGGGCAGTCCTTCCAGAGCCGGTCCAACCCGTAGAACCCGCGCTGCTCGGTGTGCATCACGTGCACGACGATGTCGGTGAAGTCCAGCAGCACCCAGCCGTTGTCGGCGTCGCCCTCCCGCCGGGTGGGCTTGGCGCCGCGCTCGCGCAGCTTCTCCTCGACCGCGTCCACGATCGCCTGCACCTGCCGCTCGTTCGGCGCGGACGCCAGCATGAAGCAGTCGGTGATGACCAGCTGGTCGGACACGTCGAGCGCGACGATGTCGACGGCCTTCTTGTCCGCCGCCGCGGCCGCCGCGAGCTTCGTCAGCTCGACCGCCTCCGGTGTTGCCGTCACTGCGCCTCACGTCTCCCGGTGTCCGTGTGTCCGGACGTGCTCGTCCGATACCCGCCCCAGTGTGTCAGCCGGGCCGGCGGGGGTTGGGCGGCGGGGACGGGGCGGGATAGGTTCGACGATCACGGTGGATCGTCGAAGGAGACTCCCCATGGCCCTCGCCCCCGAGCTCGCGGGCACGCAGTGCGAACCGGTGCACTTCGCCTGGGAACGCGACGACGTGCTGCTCTACGCGGTGGCGGTCGGTGCCGGGGCCCACGACCCGACGACCGAGCTGTCGCTCACCACCGAGAACACCGAGGGTGTGCGGACGGCGGTGCTGCCCTCGTTCGCCGAGATCATCACCCGGAACGCGCGGGTGGACCTCGGGGAGATCGACCACTCGATGCTGGTGCACGCCGAGCAGTCGTTCCGGCTCACCGGCCCGCTGCCGGTGACCGGTCGGGCACGGGTCACCTCGACCGTCACCGACGTGCTGGACAAGGGGTCCGGCGCGCTGATCCGGACCGAGGCCCGGGCGATGGACGCCCAGACCGGTGCCCCGCTGGCGAGCACGGTCCGCTCGGTGTTCGTCCGCGGCGAGGGCGGCTTCGCCGCACCGGCCGCGGGCAGCAGGCCGGGCGGGTCGAGCCCCGTGTCGCCGATCCCGGACCGGGCCCCGGATCACGAGGTCACCTACCCGACCTCGCCCGGCCAGGCGCTGCTCTACCGGCTCACCGGGGACCGCAACCCGCTGCACAGCGACCCGGCCTTCGCCGCCCGTGGCGGCTTCGACCGGCCGATCCTGCACGGCATGTGCACCTACGGGTTCACCGCCCGGGCGCTGGTCGCGACCGTCTGCGACGGCGACGCCGAACGGCTGACCGGGATGGACGCCCGGTTCACCAGGCCGGTGCTGCCCGGCCAGTCGCTGACGGTGTCGGTGTGGGCCGACGGCGACGCGATCGTGTTCCGGACGGTGGCGGACGGCGCCGTCGTCCTCGACCGCGGCACGGCGACCGTCACGAGCTGACGAGACCGCCGGGCTCGGCCGCCGCGGTGACGACCCGCGGCGACGCGGGGTCCCCCGGGTAGTCGGGCCCGCCCCGGTAGGCCAGGGCGGCGAGCGCGTCCAGGGCGGCGAGCTGCGGGTAGGTCCGCGCCGGGTCGCCGCGATGGGGCCAGCGGTGGTCCAGCTCCCGGAACGCGACGGCGCGGTGCCGGGTGGTGGCCAGGTAGCGCGGGTTGTCCCGGACGAACCGGCCGTAGGCGTGCCGCAACTGCGGGTGCCGGGGTAGCTCGACGCGGACGAACCGTTCGATGTCGGCGGCGATCTCGTGCACGTACTCGCCGCACAGCTGCACCACGAACGGCGCCACCCACGCCTCGTGCACCGTGAACAGCTCGCGCACCGCGCGCTGCCGGTGGCCGGCGTTCTCGCTGCGCGACATCCAGGCCGCGACGACCGCCTGCCGGGCCGGCGTCATCCGGGACACGAACGACGGTGCCGGCCAGGGGAAGTCCACCCGGTACGGGATCTGCAGCGGGTCGCCGTCCACGTGCAGGTCGTGGTCGGCGACGCCGCCACCGGCGTCCTGCACGAGCTGGGCGGACACCGCGCCCCACGATGCGAGCGCGTGCATCGCGACGTGCGCGTCCCGGCGGACCCGGCGCGGGACGGCCCGCAGCAGGAGCCCGGCCACGGCCGGGGTGGGGACAGGGATCACCGCCGCACCGTAACCCGGTCGGCTCAGTCATCTGCTGCGCACGGTCGCTGATCGACGCACGGTCGCCACCCGTTCGGCGGTGCGTGACGGTGGCTGCCCCCGCCGGGGCCGCGAGTAACGTGCCGGCCGTGCCGGAGCCGAACGTGGAGCAGCGACGGGCCTGGGGCGGCCCGGCCGGGGACTATTGGGCCGCGCACGCCGACCGTTACGACGCCGGCGTCGCCGCCTATGCCGACGCCTTCGCCGCCGGCGCGGCGGTCGCGCCGGGCGAGCTGGTGCTCGACATCGGTTGCGGGGCGGGCGGCACCACCCGGGACGCGGCCACGGCCGCCGCCCCGGGCGGTCACGCGCACGGGATCGACCTCTCGCCCCGGCTTGTCGAGCTGGCCCGCGAGCGCGCCGCGGACGTCTCGAACGCGACGTTCGCCGTCGCCGACGCCCAGGTCGCCGACCTGGGCGCGGCCGGTACCGACGTCGTGATCAGCCGGCACGGTGTCATGTTCGTCGACGACCCGGCGGCGCTGCTGGCCAACCTGCGCCGCGCGCTGCGCCCGGGCGGGCGGCTCGCGCTGCTGGTCTGGCAGCAGTGCGACCGGCAGGAGTGGCTGCCGTCCTTCCTGGACGCGTTGGGCGCGCCGTACCCGCCCGCCGACCGGCCGTCGCCGGTCGCGTTCGGCGACCCGGACCGGGTGTACCGGCTGCTCACCGGCGCCGGGTTCACCGCGGTCGAGCAGGACGACCTGCACCGTCCGATGTGGTTCGGCACGGACGCGGGCGATGCCGCCGCATTCATCGGCGGTCAGTTCGCCGGGGCCCTGGAGGACCGGCCCGACGACGAGCGCCGCCGTGCCGAGCGGGCCCTGCACGAGGTGATGGCCGCGCACGAGGGCCCGGACGGCGTCACGTTCGGCTCCGCCTGCCGGCTGATCCGCGCCACGCGTCCCTGACCCGGCTCAGCGCGGCCGCAGGACGTAGGCGGTGTAGCCGTAGTCGTCCCCGTGCGCGCGGCGCACCTCGATCTCCCGGCCCACCTCGGCCAGCGCGTCCGGGTCGACGCCGGCCGCACGCAGCACCTCGATCCTCGCCGCGAGCGGGCGGTAGTAGGCGTCCCAGTCGGAGTCCGGCAGCAGGTAGACGGCCTGCACGGTGAACCCGGCACGCTGCGCGGCGACCACGTTCCCGGCGGTGGTGCGCATCCCCGGGTAGGCCTCGTCCCAGAACCCCCGGGCGCCGGGCGCCGGATCGTCGGTGGTCCACTCCGCCTCGGTGAGCACGATCGTGCCGCCGGGGGCGAGCAGCCCGCGCCAGTAGGCCAGGGCGGCGTCGAAACCCATGATGTAGGCGGCGCCCTCGGACCAGACCAGGTCGGTCTCGCCACCGGGCAGTGGCAGGGCGTCCATCGGGGCCGCAATCGGCCGGACCCTCCCGCCGAGCCCGGAGGTCGCCGCCCGGGCCTTCAGGCGTCGCAGGTAGGCCTCGTGCCGATCCACCGCGACGACCTCGCCGCCGGTCGCGGCGGCCAGTGGCAACGTCGCCGGCCCGGTCCCACAGCCGATGTCGACGATGCGCGGCCGCTCCGGGAGCTCGCCCACCAACGCCAGCAACAGCGCGGTGGTCTCCTCCGAGCCGGGCGCCTCGCGGGGCAGATCCTCGTGGGCTGCGTGGAACGCCCGCTCCAGCGGTGTGGTCACAATTCCCCGATCCTGCCGTGCGGGCGCTGCCGACGCATGTCCGGCGAGACGCCAGAATGGCGGCCGTGCACGTCGACGCCCTCCTGCTCACCATCCCGCCGCTCGCCGTCTACCTGCTGTGCGGCCTCGTGGTCGGGGTGGAGAGCATCGGCGTGCCGCTGCCCGGCGAGATCGTCCTGGTCGGCGCGGCCCTGCTGGCCGCGCGTCCGGAGTTCCACATCTCCCCCGTCGCGGTGGCCGCGGCCGCGGCGATCGGGGCGATCATCGGCGACTCGATCGGGTACTCGCTCGGCCGCCGGTACGGCACCGCCCTGCTGACCCGGATCGGACGCCGGTTCCCGCGGCATCTCGGTCCGGCACACGTCGCGGCGGGCCAGCGGATCTTCGACCGGTGGGGCGGGTGGGCGGTGCTGTTCGGACGGTTCGTCGCGCTGTTGCGGATCCTCGCCGGACCGCTGGCCGGGACCATGCGGATGCGGTACCCGACGTTCCTGATCGCGAACGCCACCGGCGCGGTGCTCTGGGCCGGTGGCACCGTGACCGCGATCTACCTGCTCGGGATCGTCGCCGAGACCTGGCTGAAGCGGTTCTCCTGGATCGGGCTGCTGGTCGCCGTGGTCGGCGGCTTGCTGGCGACCCGCTACGTCCGCCGGCGGGTCGAGCGCGCCGCGCAGGAGTCGGAGTGAGCGGGCCCGTCGCTCAGCATGCCGCGTAGCGCTGGTAGGTGACACCGCCGCGGAACGACGTGGCCTCCACCAGCCGCAGCCGGTCGGTCGACCAGCCGTCCGGGAACAGCCGTCGACCGCGGCCCTGCACGACCGGGTAGCCGAACAACCGGTACTCGTCGACCAGCCCGGCGGCGATCAGCGTGTGGCAGAGCGTGATGCTGCCGGTGACCACGATGTCCCGGCCGGGCCGTTCCTTGAGCGCCATCACCTCGGTGATCGGGTCGCCGGAGAGCACGGTGGAGTTCTGCCACCGCGGGTCGGTCAGCGTCGAGGAGACGACGTACTTCCGCACCTGGTTCAGGTAGTCGGTGATGCCGGAGGTGTCGTCGGTCTGCGCGGGCCAGTAGCCGCGGAAGTCGGTGAACGTCTGCCGGCCGAGCAGGGTCGCGTCGGACCCGGCGTCCTGGCGGTGCAGCTCGGCGAGCACGTCGTCCTGGCCGGTCGTCGGGTCGAACCAGTCGCCGAGCATCTCCACGGCGCCGTCGAGGGTGATGTTCTGGGTGATCGCGAGCGTGCGCACGGCGTGCCTCCACGGTCGGGGTCGGTGCGTCGTCCACCAGGGCCGACCGCGGAGGCACCCGCGACTCATCGCTGGTGCCGGGATCAGCCCGGCGTGATCACGACCTTCAGCGCCTGGTGGGCGGCCGCGTTCGCGAAGACGTCGTAGGCCTCGTCCATCCGGTCGAAGGTGAACGAGTGGGTGCCCATCTTCTCCGCCGGGATCCGGCCGCTCGCCACCATCTTCAGCAGCGTCGGGATGGAGACGGTGTCGACCAGGCCCATCGTCAGGGTGACGTTGGAGATCCACACGTCCTGCATCGGCAGCTCGACCGGGGTGCCGTGCACGCCGACGTTGGCGATCGTGCCGCCGGGCCGGACCAGCGACGCCGCGGTCCGCAGCGTCTCCGGGTAGCCGACCGCCTCGATCGCCACGTCGACGCCGAGGCCGTCGGTCACCGCGGGGACGTCGCCCTGCAGGATGTGCAGGTCGGTGCCGCAGATCGTGGTGGTGTCGACCCTGACCACGACGTCGGTCGGGTCCTGGACGGTCGCGTCCGGGACGTCTTCCCATGCCTTGCTGTTCGGGCCGTGGTAGACGAGGGCCTTCATCTGCTACCTCCGTTGGTCGGACGCTGGGCTCGAGCGGTGGCCGAGCACGCCGGCAGAGGCGAAGGTAGTGATATGGAACATGATCGAGCCGGGAGGCGCCGCGGCTGACCGGCGCGTCCCGCCGTACCGGCCTCCCGGTGGGTCGCTCAGTCGGCGTCGAGCAGCTCCTGCAGGTACTGGTCGACCTGGCCGATGTAGGTCGGCGCGATCCCGAACAGGGCCAGGTGACCCAGCACGTCGTCGATCACCCGGATCGTCGCGTGCGGGGTCAGCTCCAGCTCGGCCTCGTGGTCGCGGACCGGGAAGAACATGTCCTCGTTGATCGGGATGATCCGCGCGGTCGCCTCGTTGCGGCCCAGCGCCGCGCTCAGGTCCCCGTTCGTGTGCCGGGCGACGTCACCGCGCTGCCACTTCCAGACCATGCAGATCAGGTCGTTCGGATCCATGGCGGTGAAGTAGGGCTCCAGGAAGCCCTCCAGGAATGCCTCCTTGGAGTCGAACTCCAGGGCGCGCCAGGCCTCCTGCTTCCAGAACTCGGTGGAGAAGCCGAGCACCGCCCAGAGACCGGCGTGCCGCTTGAGACCGGCCTCGACCTCGGCGTTCGAGGAGTACTCGCCGTCCTTGAAACCCGGGTCCGAGGTGATCGCCTCGACCAGCGCCCTGCCGAAGAGGAAGTCGTGCGGGGTGGTCTGCGCGGTGCCCGCGATCGGCGCCGCCCGCTTCACCTTCCCGGGGAAGCGCACCATCCACTCGTAGGTCTGCTGGGCACCCATCGACCCGCCGGTGACCAGCTGCAGCTGCTCGATCCCGAAGTGCTCGCGCAGCAGGCGCTCCTGGGCGACGACGTCGTCACCGATCCGGACGTGCGGGAAGCGCGACATCGCGATCCCGGCGTTCGCGCCGGCGGCGTTGTGCGGCGACGTCGACAGGCCGTTGCCGATCTGGTCGACGACGACGATGAAGTACTTCTCGGGGTTCAGCGCGTGCTCGGGACCGATGTAGACGTCCCGGAAGATCTGGTGGGTGCCCGAGAACCAGGTGGTGACCAGGATGGCATTGTCCCGGGCCTGGTTCAGCGTGCCGAACGTGGCGACCGCCAGCCGGCAGTCCGGGATCGAGCCGCCCTCCTCCAGGTCGAGCTGCCCGATGCCGATCAGGTCGTAGTCGCCGTGGAACTCGTGCGTGTAGTAGGGGTTCTCGATCGCCATTGATCCTCGGTTCCTCCGGGTGCGCGGGGCGTGCCCCTGCGACTGTCCCGGCTCGTGATCAGCGACACAAGGATCACCGCCGCGTGGCCACCCCGGGAGCGGCACCACGATCGGCCGGACGCACCGCGACGAACCGGACCATGGCGTCCCACCTGCGGCAAACCGGACCGCCCCGACCCGGGGGCACCCGGAGGCAAGGATCGCCTCACGTACGGTGCGGCCATGGCTTCCGAGACGAGCACGGCCACGGAGACCGACGACGACACGACCGGCTCGACGCCGGACGAGAACACGCCGGACGAGAACGCGAGCACCGAGCAGGAGACCGGCGCGGAGGAGACCACCACCGCGCGGAGCGAGGAGCCCACCGCGACCTCCTCGGCCACCCCCGAACCCGCGATGAGCTCGGAGACGACCCCCGCGGCCACCGGTGGTGCCGCCGCCGGTGCGAAGTCGTCGGACGGCGCACTGGTCGGCACGGCCGCGCTGGTCAGCGCCGGCCTCGGGCTGGTCTCGCTCACCGGCTCCCCGCTCGCCGAGATGATGCGGGCGCGCGAGGAGCTCCTCGGCCAGATCGCGGCCTTCTCCGGCGGTGGCGGCGCCGACCAGATCGAGACCCTCTACGGCGCTCCCTGGCACACGGCGGCACTGGTCAACGGCGTGTTCGCGCTCCTCGCGGCGATCGTCGGCGCGGTGCTGGCGTTCGGCCCGGCCCGCAAGCCGGGTGCCCCGGGGTGGGCGCGCGCGGCGTCGCTGGCCGGCCTCGTCCTCGGTGTGCTCGGGATCATCGTCGCCGGTGGCATGTACATCGACCTGTTCGCCGCCGCGCCGCAGATGCCGGCCATGCCGACGATGCCCGGGATGGGCGGCTGATCCGTCACCGGGCCACCGGGCGGGCCCGGTCGCGCGCCCGGCGCGCGACCGGCCCGGCCCCGTGACGACTCACCGCCTCGCCGGGCGAGTCTGACCGGGATGTCTAGCAGGGGCGTCAGCGGTCGCGGAGCACCACGGTCCGCAGCAGGACGAAGTTGCCGGTCGTCCCGAAGCCCCGCGAGACCGCCCCTGGTCGGGCTGGTTTGTACTGTCGCAGACCGACCGTGCGGGCCGGCCCTCGACGCACCGGTCGTGCTCAGCTGACCGCCGGAGCGCCCTCGCGGCCGGAACCGTCCGAGGGCGGCGCCTGCCGTTCCCGATGGCCGTTCATCCGCCTCCGTGGCCCGGGTCTATGCAAAACGGGTGCTCATCACGCAATCGACTGCCGCGTAGAGGGCGGCAGTCTCCGCTTCGAGCAGGGAATCGTCCGCGGGTAGAGCCCGCTCCACCGCCAACCCGTTGAGGACCGTTCCGAGGAACCGGGCGCGGTGCTGGTTGTCGCCGCCCGGGAGCGTGCCCTCCTCGCTGAGTACGGCGAGCCAGCACTCGACGCGCCGCCGGCCTTCGCGTACCGCGGCGGCGTGCGCGTCGTCGACGTGTTCCGAGGTTTCGGAGGGCATGAAGGCGTCGAAGACCTTCCGCCATTCCGCTCGTGCCTGCGCCCCGACCCCGATCGGGGCGAGTACCTGCCGGAGGCAGGCCACCAGCCGGTCGCGTGCCGGGACGGAGTCGTCATGGATGGGGTCGTCGGACAGGATGGTCGAGTAGACCCGTTTCATGACCTCGTCGCGGAGTGACTGCTGCGTCGGGAAGTGGTAACGCAGCGAGCCCACGCTGACCCGCGCCCGATCGGCCACCTTACGCACGCTCAGACTCGTCGTGACGTCGCCCGAGACCATCTCCACCGCAGCCTGGACGATCCTGCTCCGCGTGCTCAGTGCTGGCTCTCCGTCCACCGAAGCCCTCCCTGATACGGTGTATCGCTATAGTGATACACCGTATCATAATTAGGCGTGCGAGTGATGACCGCCCGCCCCCCTCAGGACGCGGAGACCATGTTGGACAACTGGCGGCGCCAGTGGCGCACCCGGCGTGTGAAGCCCGGGGACGGCCGCCCAATCCTGCCTTTCCGCTGGTGGCAGCAGCTCGGCCGTGCGCTGTTCTACCTGCGGTTGCCCGGCGGTCCCTACCCGGACACGGTCTACGCCGTCGCCGTACGACGCTGGGGCAACCAGAGCGGCGGCGAGGTCAAAGCGCACCTCTACCGCGACGGCCTGCACCACGCGGAGTCGAAGACCCCGGCCGTCGTCCCGGTGCCCGGACCCTGTTCCGCATCCCGCCGGTCGCCCAGGCCGTGGGGGTGTTCGAGTCCCCGGTCCAGCTGCCGCTCTGGCTCAACATCGCGCTCGGCGTGGGTGCCGCGGTGGGCAGTACCGAACGGGCACTCCGGCTCCGCTACAGCTGGCTCGACAGCGCCGGCAACTGACTCTCCTCGCACCGATCGATGTGAGACCGACCTGCGCTCGGCGTCGCGGCACGCGCGTCACCGGGAGCGCCGACCGAGAGGCATCACCATGAGCTCCTACCGTCCGCCGCAGTCCCACCGCTCGCCACGATCGCGCACGGAGGCCGAGACCCGCCCGCTGCGCAGCCCGGGCCCCGGTCGGGAGAGGGCCCGTCCTTTCGGAGCGCACCTGCGGATGAGCTGGTGGAAGCCGCTCGTGGCCGTGGTCGCGCTCCCGCTCTCGATGATCCTGCTCCAGATCGTCCTGTTCGAGGTCGCGGCGATGCTCGAAGGCGACCAGGCTCCGCCCAACACGCTGACACCGCTGCGCATGCTGGCGGTGAACCTGAGCATGGGAGTCACCGGGCTGCTGGCGGTCCCCTTCACCGCCTGGCTCGCGAAGGTGCCCTGGCGCAGCGTCCTGAGCTTCCCCCGTCGCTTCGACGGGCGGCGGTTGCTCCGGTACCTCGGTGTCACCCTCGTCGTCATCGCAGGAGGCAACGCCGCCCTCGCGGTCCTGGCGCCGGAGTCGACCACGTGGACCACGTTCGGCATCACGAGCACGACCGTCACCCTGCTCGCGGTCGTGGTGCTGACCACCCCGCTGCAGTCGCTCGCCGAGGAGCTCATGTTCCGTGGCGCGATCATGCCTGCGATCGCGTCCTGGGTCCGCCCCGCCGTCCCCGCGCTGGTGATCGGGGTGCTGGCGTCGAGCCCCGTGTTCGCGCTCGCCCACTTCGCCTTCGACCCGTGGCAGCTGACCTACTACACGTTCCTGGGGCTCTGCTTCGCCACGATGGCGGTGATCAGCCGCGGGCTGGAGGCCTCGATCGCGCTGCACATCGCCAACAACGGGCTGACATCGATCCTGAACGTGATATTCGCCGAGGGCGGGACCCTGGTCCTCGACCGCGCAGCCGTACCCGGCGGACCTCACCTGCTGATTCCCGTGCCATTCCTCCTAGCCGCGGTGGGGGCCGTCTGGTGGTACGAACGTCGCCAGCGCACTGATCTTTCGTGAACCTGACGCCGCAGGGACAACAGCGACTACGTGTGTCGGTACTCAAGGCTCAGAGGCGTCGGCGCGAGATCTTCGGCCTGGAGCTGGACGGCATCGACCTGAGCACCGGGGAGATCCGGGTCGCCCGCCAGATGAAGCGGATGGTCGGATCTCCCGCTTACCTGGGCGAGCTGAAGTCACGGTCGAGCCGTCGGACCGTGGAGCTACCGGAGATCGTCGCGGAGGCGCTGCGCGACCACATCGCCGTCTACCCGCCGGCCACCGTCGAGATCGAGGACCGGACCGATCGGCGCAAGATCGTGTCCGACCGGCTCGCCTGATCTTCGTCACGAGCAACGGGCTGCCTCTGCACTGCTCGAACTGGTCGACGGTGTGGCGATCGCGCACGAGTGGCCGGACGTCCTGCATCGAACTCGCACTCTCGTCGACACGGCGCTCAAGTCGGCCCTGCGCTGACGAACCGACGATCGCGGAAGACGACCGTTCTCAGCATGACGAAGTTGCAGGTGGTCCCGAATCCCTGCGACACGATCCAGGCGAGCGGCACCGCCCACCACGCAGCCGGGAACACGGCGAGCGCGTGCGCGTTGGCACCCAGGATCACGAAGAACATCACGCCGTACAACACCGCGTAGCCCGTAGCCTGTCGCGCACCGCCGGAGACCCGGAACGCCCATCGCCGGTTCAACGCGTACGCGGCGGTGGTCCCGCACACGAAGCTGAGCGCCCGGGCAGCGTGCACCCACACGTCGAGGTGGAGCGCCAGCGCGTACACCCCTGAGTCGATCAGTGCCCCGATGACACCGACGACGACGAACCGGCTCGCCTGCCCGAGGAACCCCCGACGCTCGGTGTGCGTCGCCATCGCGCCCCCTCGGTCCGACCGGGCGCGACCGTATCGGGCCACGCCACAGCGACCGCGTCAGGGGCCGAACCAGTCGACCGATCCTGTACCGGATTTGTACCCGGCAGGCCCCTGCGACAAGAACCTGCAGGTCAGCGGCCCGAATCCAGGTAGAGACTGCGCTTGGAGATGTATTGCACGACCCCGTCCGGGACGAGGTACCAGACCGGACGGCCCGCGGCGACGCGACTGCGGCAGTCGCTGGACGAGATCGCCATCGCCGGGACCTCGACGGTGCTGACCGATCCGTCGGGCAGGTGACCGTCGGCGAGGTCGTAGCCGGGACGGGTCACGCCGACGAAGTGCGCGTAGCGGAACAACTCATCGATCTTGCGCCACGAGAGGATCTGCTGCAGTGCGTCGGCCCCGGTGATGAAGAACAGCTGCGCCCCGGGCGCCGTCGCGTGCAGGTCGGCGAGGGTGTCCGCGGTGTAGGTCGGCCCGTCCCGATCAATGTCGACTCGGCTGACGGAGAACCGCGGGTTCGACGCCGTCGCCACCACGGTCATCAGGTAGCGGTCCTCGGCCGGCGAGACCTCGCGGTCGGACTTCTGCCAGGGCTGACCGGTCGGTACGAAGACCACTTCGTCCAGGGCGAACCGGTCGGCGACCTCGCTGGCGGCGACGAGGTGCCCGTGATGGATGGGATCGAACGTCCCGCCCATGACGCCGATCTTGCGCTGCATCGCCGCAGACTATGTCGCTGCTCCGCTCGGACGCACCTCCGGTGCGCCCGGATAGAGATGCCGGAACTGCACGCTGATCCGCGGGCCGCACGCCGTCGCCGTCTTCGGGACGCTGTGCTGCCAGGTCCGCTGGCACGTCCCGCCCATCACCAGCAAGTCCCCGGAGGCGAGCGGGAACGCGATCGACGCCCCGCCGCCGGTCGGGCGCAGCCGCAGCGGCCGGGTCGCGCCCAGCGCCACTAGCGCGACCACCGCCTCCGGGCGCTCGCGGGCCACCCGGTCGCCGTGCCACGCGACGCCGTCGGCGCCGTCTCGGTAGAGGTTGGCGCCGACCTGGGTGAACGTGGGGCCGTAGTGCGCGCCCAGCTCACCGGCCATCGTGCGCAACCGCTCCGGGACGTCGTTCCCGGGCATCGCCTGACCGCCCAGCAGCCAGCGATGGGTCAGCCGCGGCTCGTCGACCATCCGGTCGTACATCCGGCGCCGGTGCCCGCGGAACGGGACCGTCGCGCACAGAAGGTCGAACAACGCGTCCGGCCCGGACACCCAGCCGGGCACGACGTCCACCCACGCGCCGTCCGTCAGCTCGTGCCGGAACGCCGTCTCCAGGCCGGGGCCGGCACGGCTCTCCACCGGGGCGAACAGCGATCCCTGCCAGCAGGCGTCCACGCGCTCGACGATACGCCGGATCGAACAGTTATTCGAGTCCCGCAGCGCGACGGGCCGGCCCGGACGCCCTCGTGCCCGGTACCGGCCCGTCGTGTGGACTTCTCGGACGACGTCAGCCGACCGGGAGCTCCGGCGCAGCACCGGTGATCATCTCGACCGCACCGGCGAGCGGCTCGGGAAGAGGCGATTCGGCCTTCTTCTCCTCCTTGTGCTCCCACTTCTTGCCGTCGTGCTTCTTGTCGTGCTTGTGGTGCTTCTTGTGACCGTCCTTGTGGTCGCCGTCCTTGTGCTCGCCGTCCTTGTGCTCACCGGCGTGCGAATGCTGCTTCTGGTCCGAGCCGCCCTCGTCGTAGCCGGTGGAACCCGCGAAGGCCATGCCCGGAGCGGCAACGGCCAGGGGGAGCAGGGCGGCGCCCACGAGTGCGCTGCGAACGGACTTCCGCATGACAACCTCCTTGTTGATCGACAGACCGTCGCACACGGTCTTGCGGTCTCAACGAGGTCACGGTGGCGCCGCAACGGACTGTCACCCGTTCGCGTCGGAGCGTCATCGGATCCGGAGGGCAGGGCGCCGATCTCCCGAGGGCGACGCCCGTTCGCCGGGTCCCGGCCCGCGCCCGGCGCTCGACCCGGGGCACGCCGGATCTCCCAGGCACCGCCCGGGTAGCGTCGCCGGCATGCCTGCTCCGGACACCGGCGACCGGGTTCCCCGAGGCACCGGCTCCCCCGGCCCGGCCCTACCTTCCTATCCCGGCACCGGTCCGGCACGACCGGGCCCGGCCCCGGCGGGCCGCGCCGCGCCGCGCGTCCCACCACCGCCCGGTACTCGTGGGCCGGAGCCCCCGGGCGCGCCACCCCTGCCGGGGACCGCGGACGCCGGACCGGACGACCCCGCCACCCGCCCGACGACAGCGGCCGGACCGTGGCCGACGGTGCGCCCGCCCTCGGCACGAGCGGTGCTGTTCCGCCGGGTGGCGGCCGTGCTGGGTCTGGTCTACGGCGGTGCCGTCTACACGATCGCCACGGACGTGCTGTCCCGGGCCGAGCACCTACTCGCCGCGGTCGTCGTCGGGGGCGTGCTCAACCTGGTCGGCGTGGCGGCACTGTGGCTGTTCGCGGCCCGGGTACCGCGGCGGACCGCCCCGGAACGCGGCTCCGGGCTGGGCCTGCCCCGGGACCGCACCGCGGCCCGGAAGATGCTGCGCTCCGGAGGCACCCCGGACGGCGAGCAGCGCCGGCTGGTCGCCGTCGACGTCCTGCTCGACGCGGGCCTGCCGCTGGTCGGCGGCGCGGTGTTCGCGCTGCTCGGACCGCTGGTGGTGGCCGCGGTCAACAACTCCGGGCCGCTGTTCTGGCTCGGCCCGCTGACGGCCGGGCTGGTACTGCTGGTCCTGGCCGGGCTGGCGTGGCGGATCGGGTCGGCCTACGCGCTGCACCGGGCGGCCGACCGCAAGCACACCGTCCCCCGCTTCGAGGAGACCGGTGCGCCCTGGCGTCCCTGGCCCTGACCCACGCGACGGGTGATCGGCTCAGCCCTCGGAGCCGGCGGCGACCGGGTCGATGTAGGTGCCGGGCCGGGTCGCCCCGTCCTGGCGCTGGACCGCGCCGCCGGGCCAGGCCACGGTCTTCGACGTCGTCTCGTCCGGCGGGGTGATCGCGATCTCGGTCGGGGCCCAGCCCGGGCCGTCCTGCGGCGGCAGCCAGGTGATCAGGGTGTGCGCCGTGTCGCCGGGCGCGAGCCGGACCGGCTCGGCCGCCGTGGACGAGCGCGGGAGCGAGTAGGTCGGGCCGAACGTGGGGTCGTCCGGGCCGCGCAGGTCGACGCCGCCGAACCCGGTCATCGTGCAGGCCTGCGACGACGAGTTGGTCCAGACGATCGTGGTGTGCCGCTGACCGGCCTCCCCGGTCGTCCGGCCCGGTGCGGCGTCGAGGTCACCGTCGGTGCAGCGGCCGGCCGCCTCCGGCGTGCCGGCGTCCCCGCCGGAGTTCTCGCCCGAGCCCTCGTCGGCGCCCCCGCCGGACCCCCCGGCCGGCGTGGGCGGGGCCGCGGAGTCCGGGGCGGGCGAGGTCGCGGGCGGTGCGGACGACGCCGGGGCCGCACCGGACGGCCACGACTGTCCGCCACACCCGGCGAGCAGCAGGCCCGCGGCGAGCACCCCGGCCGCGAGCGGAACACGAACGATCTTCATCCGGCCACCTTCGTCCCACGCGCGGTCCCGGGCCGGCAGCGGCACGGCCGCGCCACCTGATCGGGTGAGCTGACCGGTCGCGCAGCGGAGTCGGGCCGGGAGCGCGGGGATGCTCCTATGGATGTCAAGCGGCGAGTTCGAGGTCGTGGGGTGTGAGTAGGGCTCGGTAGATGTCTCGGGCGATGTAGCGCTTGAGGCAGCGGATGATCTCTTTCTTGCTCATGCCCTCGGCGG
>NZ_JBKGXT010000025.1:0-86586 GCF_046546495.1 Pseudonocardia nantongensis
GGGACCAGGCCCTCGTCCTTCAGCAACAGGTTCGGCAGGCCCAGCCGCCGACCGGCCCGGGCGAGCGGCAGCAGTGGTGTCATGCCCTCGCCCATCGTCACAACGTGCGCGGGATCCCGGACCGGCAGCACCTCGTGGTAGCGCCAGAGACTCGGCGCCCGGGAGGCGATCTCCGTGCGGGTCACGGTGTGGCGGACGCGGTCCAGGTCGTAGCGGGCGAGCAACGGGGCACCGGCGGGCGAGGTGCCCTGCACGACGTCCGCGTCGTGCGGGGTGGCCTCGCGGGAGCACTCGAGGTGGGACAGCGTGGAGAACGGCGTCGGGAACGGGTCGGGCACCCGCACAGGTCATCCCGGTACCTCCGGTCGCGCAAGTCAGGACCCCCGAATCTCCGACGCCCTCGAGCCCGCGGTCGGCCGGTGACGCAGCTGTGTGATCCGGCACGCGACGGCCGGTCCGGGTGCGTCCGATTGGTCACCTTCGTTACGCTCGGCGACAGAAAGATGAACGTTCAACCGTCGAGAGGTCCGTCCATGCGTCCACTTCCCGCTCCGTACTCCGACGTCGCGCTGTTGCTCGGCCGGATCGTGCTCGGTGCCGTCCTGATCGCGCACGGCGTCCAGAAGCTGGGCAACGGGGTCGGTGGCGTCGCCCAGGGCTTCGGTGGCATGGGCGTGCCGCTACCGACCGGCTCCGCGCTGGTCGCGATCGTCGTCGAGCTCGGTAGCGGGCTCCTGCTCCTCGCTGGGGCTGCGACGACCGTCGCCGGCCTGGCCGCGGTCGCGATGATGGTCGGGGCGTGGTTCTTCGCCCACCTCACCCCGGCCGTCTTCGTCTCCGACGGGGGCTGGGAGCTCGTGGGGGTGATCGCCGCCGGTGCGCTCCTCCTGGCCGCCAGCGGTCCCGGCCGGTTCTCGGTCGATCACCTGCTCGCTAGCCGGACCGTCCGGCGCCCGCCGGAGCGGGTGGGTGCGCACGGCGCCTGAGAACCGTCACGCCGGATCACCGCGCCGGATCACCGCGCGGGGCCACCGCGCGGGGCCACCGCGCGGCGGATACCGGTGTCGTCCACGCGGCTGACCCGGTCTGTCCGATCTGTCCCGGTACGGGCGGTCCGGGTACCGTTGCTCCATGCTGTCGGGCCGACCACCGCACTCCGGTGCGGTCCGCCGACCGCTGGTGCGCTGGGACGTCGCGCTGTCCGGCTGCGCGCTGGCCCTGACCGGGATGCTGATCGCGCTCGGGATGTTCGGCGGGGTCTTCCTCGTGGCGTTCCTGGACTACTGCCCGCCGAAGACCTGCAGCTCGTCCCAGATCCTGGTCTCGGTCGCCGGGTCGCTCGCCGTCGCCGTCGCCGCCGGGATCGCCGGGCTCGCGATGACCGTGCTGCGCATCGTCGAGCGCCGGATCTCCTGGCCGTTCGCCGTCATCGCACTCGTGATCACGGTCGTGGCGATCGCGTTCGGTGCCCTCGACTACGTCTCGGCGATCGGCTACTGACCCGGATCGGCTGCTGACCCGGATCGGCTGCTGACCCGGATCGGCTACCGGCTCACTGCCGGTACCTGGAGCGGCCGTTCCAGACGTTGCGCATGTCGTGCCGGGCCCGCCGGCCCTCGGCCGACCACCGGCCGACGAAGAAACCGCCGACGCCCCCCAGTCCGAGCAGCACGATCGTCGCGATGTCCATGATCTCCACCCCCCGCCGCCCGGCTCCGTCACCGAGCGTCGATCAAGGGTAGGCAGGGGTTGGCGGGAGGTGCCCGCGAATTCGTCGATCGTGATGACGCCGGAGCCGTGCCGGCCCGCCCGGCTCGGCCGTCCGGGCCTCCTGCGCTGCGCCGACCGGGTCAACAGCCCCGGTCGTCGGGCTCAGTCCGGTCGGAGCCAGGCGTAGGCCGTCTGCCGGGAGATCCCGAGCGCCTCGGACATCGCACGGATCTCGCAGCCCGCCTCCTTGCCGGCCTGCAGCAGCTCCTTCTGGCGCTCCCGCAACTCCGCCATCCGGGCGCCGGTCTCCCGCATCTCGTCCAGGAGCTCCGATGCGGCCGTGGACGAGCGGCGGTGCCCGGCGCCGGGACGGTCGAACGACCGGACCTCGTCGGCGTCCCAGAGTCGTCGGCCGTCGTCGTCCTGGCCGGGCAGCGGGGCGGGCGCCTGGCCGCGGCTGACGTAGCCGTTCCAGGTGGTCACCTGCACGCCCCAGTGGGCCGCGCACTCGTCGCTGGTCCAGGTCGTCACCGGGGTCGTCACGGGGCGAGCCCACCACAGCGCCGACTCGCCGGGCTCAGCCGGGCCCGGCTCCCGGCTCCGCCAGCTCCGCCCGGACGCCGAGCAGCCGGACCGGGCGGTCCGGGTCCAGCTCGCCGAGCAGACCGGCGGCGACCGCGGCGATCGCGCCGGCGTCCCGGCCGGGCGGGTCCAGGGCCCGGCTGCGGGTGGTGGTGCGGAAGCCCGACGTTCGCACCCGGATGCCGACGCGGACGCAGTCCCGGTCCTCTGCGTCGACGTCGTCGGCGACCCGGACGGCGAGCGTGCGCAGCTCGGTGTGCAGCGCGCCGCGCTGGGTCAGGTCCACCGGGAACGTGGTCTCCCGGCTGCGCGAACGCGGAATCCGCGGACCGGTGTCCAGCTCGGTGCGGCCCATCCCGCGCCCGAGCGAGACGTAGTAGGGACCGCGGTTCGGTCCGAGCCGGGCGGCGACGTCACCGGGCCGGGACTCGGCCAGCGCGGTCACCGTGCGGACGCCGAGCTCGGCCAGTGCGCGAGCGGTGGCCCGGCCGATCCCGGGCAGCGCCTCCGGCGGTTCGTGGCCGAGGGTGGCGAACCAGTTCGCGGCGGTCAGCTCGTGCACCCCGCCGGGCTTGGCGTAGCCGGTGGCCGTCTTCGCGCGCAGCGTGTTGTCGCCGATCCCGACCGCGCAGCTCAGCCCGATGGTCGCGACGGTCTCCCGGATCCGGTGCGCCAGTGCCCATGGATCGTCGTCGGTACCGACGAACGCCTCGTCCCACCCGATCACCTCGACCGGCTCGCCCAGATCGCGGAGCAGCCGCATCACCTCGTCCGAGACCCGCCCGTAGTACGCCTTGTCCGAGGGCAGGAACACGGCGTCCGGGCGGTGCTTCGCCAGCTTCCGGTGCGCCAGCCGCATCGGCATCCCGGACCGGACGCCGTACTCGCGCGCCTCGTAGGAGGCCGTCGCGACGACGGTGCGGGCATCCGGATCCCCGTCCCCGCCGACCACCAGCGGCAGCCCGGTCAGCTCGGGCCGGCGCAGCAGCTCGGCCGAGGCCAGGAACTGGTCCAGGTCGGCGTGCAGGATCCGGCGGCTCACGCCGTCGAGCATGGTGGATCCGTCCAGGCCGCGGCCGTGCAGCTCGCCGCACCGGCGTGATCACACCCGCAGCGCGGCGATGACCCAGCGCAGCGTCGAACGGTCGGTCCCGGTGGCGAGCAGCTCTGCCTGCTCGACGGACTCGGGGTCGTTGCGGCGGGCGTCGAACAGGTCCTGCACCAGGCCGGGAACGTCCAGGTGCTCGCCGGGCAGCGCCGTCGCCGGCTCGCCCAGGCCCAGCCGGACGGCCAGCAGCCGCAGCGTGCGGAACCCGATCACCCGCATGCCGGGGGCGAGCAGGTCCGACGCCGGCCCGGGCACCGTGCCCACGGCCGCCGCGTGCCCGGGCACCGGGACCGGCTCGGGCGCTGCTCCGGGCAGGGTCACCGCGGACACCGCGATCACCCCGCCGTCGAGCAGGGCCCAGGCGTCGACGGCCGGGCGGTGTGTCTCGCGGCCGGACGCGAAGGGCAGGTCGTGGTCGGAGAGCCAGCACCGCAGCCGCGGCCGCAGATCCCAGCGGACGTCGTACACACCGGCTCCGAGATCCGACGGAGTGAACGCCTCGGCCCAGCGCAACCGCACCGGACCGGCTCCTCCGCTGCTGCCGGTGTCGGGCTGGATGGCCATGTGGTCCCCTCCGGACTGCGTCGCTCGTCCGGCCCGGGGTGCCCGTTCTGGATGATCTGAGTCACACCAGGACCGGACAGACAGTGTATGCGGCTGCTTTCGGGCGTACAGCACGGTGCGAACGGCCGTACCCGAGGGGGTGACACCCCGGACGCGACTGCCGTGAACGGTCGGGCGAATGCGCCCGACCACCGGGAAGGTCACCTTCCGTCACGACGGAAGGCGGCGCGACGGTGACACATGACACGATCGTGCTACCCCACGCGCGGCGGTAACGAGGCAGGATGAGCCGAGCGATCCACAGGTGGCGACGACGTGGAGGCGACATGGACGGGCAGTACGACGGGGCTCCGGCGGTGCACCCGGGAATGATTCCGGCGGCGCGGCGGTCCGTGGAGAACGCGCCGTCCGAGCCCGGAGTCGTCGACGCCGACCGGGGCCGGGTGCTGGCCCGCTACGCGCGGCTGATGCGGTCGGGCCGGCCGGAGGTCTGCCTGCCCGGACGGCGCGAGGTCGAGGACCGTCAGCGGTACGGCACCGGCGGCCAGGCCGGCAGCGACGGCAAGGTCATCTACCCGGACCGGGACTCCGCCGAGTGCGCCGCCCGCGAGCTGGAGTCCCTGGGCGGGCGCCCGCAGCGCGCCTACCTGTGCCGGCGGTCCCGGCGCGGGCACTTCCACCTGACGACCGACCAGGTCGCCGAGCGGCGCCGGACGCCAGCCGAACTGATCCCCCGGCCGCGCTCCGCCGGCTGAGTTCCGCGGCCCCGACAGATCGGGTCGCTCCGGGTAGGTGACACGCACTGCGACGACCCGTACTGCGACGTTGGTGTGATGCGCGGCACAGGCTGATCGTCTAGCGTGGGTGTGGTGACGGTCACCCCGGCCGTCGTGGTCGTCGTAGGGCGGCCGCACGCCGATCGCACCAGGAGGGGCCCGCGTGAACCCGTACCTGCTGGAGGAAAGGGTCGCCACCGTCGCCGACGGCCGCGACCTCGCTGACACCGCCCGTGCCCGGCTGGCCGCGCACAAGGCCACCGCGGACGCCTGCCGGGCCCGGACCGCCGAACGGCGCTCCGAGCTGGAACGGGTCCTCGCCGGGTACGACGGGGCGCACGACGCGCTCGACCTGATGCTCGAGCTCGACGCGCTGGAGCGCGTGCAGGATCGGATCGACCAGCGGCTCTCCGAGCTCTGCGACGCGCTGAGCGAGCCGCGGACCCCGCGCTACGGGGACGCCCAGCCGGTCTGAGGACCCGCCGGTGTAGATCACCGCGGCCGGCTCTCGGCCGCCCGGCGGCACCGTGGTTCGATGACCATGACATCGCCGTCGTCTGCGAGGGAGAGCACGTGCGCGCAGTGCAGGTCGTGGAGCTGGACGGGCCGTTCGCGGTCCGGGTCAACGAGGTGGAGGGCCCCACGCGCGGGGACGGCGAGGTCTTGATCGACGTCGCCGCCGCCGGGGTCAACTTCCCGGACGTGCTGCTCACCAAGGGCATGTACCAGTACAAGCCGGAACCGCCGTTCACGCTGGGCTCGGAGTGCGCCGGCACCGTGCGCGAGGCCGGGCCGGACAGCAGCTTCGCGCCCGGCGACCGGGTCGTCGCCTTCACGATGTCCGGGGTCTTCGGTGAGGTCGTCTCGGTACCCGAGCGCACCGTGCTGCCGCTGCCCGACGAGGTCGGCTTCGCGGCCGGCGCCTGTCTGCCGATGAACTACCTGACCGCGCACTTCACGCTCGTCACCCGCGGTGGCCTGCAGCCGGGGGAGACCGTGCTCGTGCAGGGCGCCGCCGGCGGCATCGGCACCGCCGTGATCCAGCTGGCCGTCGCGCTCGGCGCCACCGTGATCGGCGTGACCTCCACCGAGGCGAAGGCCGATGCCGCGAAGCGTGCGGGGGCCCGGCACACCGTCGGCGTCGAGGGGTTCAAGGACGCCGTCAAGGAGATCACCGGTGGTGCCGGTGCGGACATGGTCGTCGACCCGGTCGGCGGCGACCGGTTCACCGACTCGCTGCGCAGCATGGCCCCGCTGGGCCGGTTGATGGTCATCGGCTTCACCGCGGGCGACATCCCGACGGTGAAGGTGAACCGGCTGCTGCTGAACAACATCGACGTCCGCGGCGTCGGCTGGGGCGCCTACGCGCTCGGCCGGGACGACTTCATCCGGAGCGAGTGGGACGCGCTCGTCCCGCACCTCCGCTCGGCCGCGCTGGACCCGCTGATCAGCGAGCGGTTCCCGCTGGAGCGCGCCGGCGAGGCGCTGGCCCGGCTCGACGAGCGCCGGGTCACCGGCAAGGTGGTCCTGGAACCCTGACCCCCGCGCCCCCCACATCCCCGGCCCACAACGCGGAGAGGGATGGGGGTGTGGAGGGGGCTGTCAGCCGGCGGGTTCCAGGTTGCGGTGCAGGGGGGTGCGCGGGTGCGGGGCGCTCGACCACCCCGCCGCCGGGTCCCGTGGTGCGGGGGCCGGGCCGGTCCAGCCGGCCCCGGATGCGGGGCCGGTCGGTGCCTGTTCAGCCACGTGCAGCCGGTGCCGGGCGGCGACCGTCCGTCCTGACGGGCCGGTCCCGGTCAGCGCATGCAGCGCCAGGCCGCGCTGTTCCGGCACCTCGCAGCGGCGCAGGAACCGCTCCAGCTCGTACACCGCGTCGGCGGAGCTGCGGGCCCGCGCCCACGCGGTCAGCTCGGCCTCCGCGACCTCGTCGCGCACGCCCGCCATCCGGACGCAGACGTACTCGAGGTCCTCGTCGGCCAGCTCGCCCGGCGCGGGGACGTGCACCCCCTGCTCCAGCAGGTACTCGTGCACCGCCCAGAGCCCCATCGGCGTCAGCGAGACGACGGTCGGGTCCGGGTCGTCGCGGTGCGCGACGTGGGACAGCTCGTCGAGCTCGTCCGGGTCCAGGGTCTCGGTCAGCTCGATCGCGCCGAGCAGCTCGCAGGCGTCCAGCAGGGCCGTCACGTCGCGCCGCCACAGCCGCTGCTCGACGTCCCCGGCCAGGTCGTCGACCACGCATCCGGCATCGGTGTTCACGGTGTCCCGGACCTGCCGGTGGAAGTGCTCCAGCGGGACCGGGGCGCCGCCGGTCGAGTAGAGGGCGACCCAGAGCATCGGGAACGCCTGCGACATCGACATCCCGAACAGCGAGGGCGCGCCGAAGACGTCGGTACCGCCGAGGTTGTCGCCGAGTCGCCCGACGGATTCGAACACCCGCCGCCACAGCTCGATCGGCCGGCTCAGCAACGGGCCCGCGCTCTTCACCGGCAGCAGGCGGCCGCGGACCGGCCGGACCAGCCGCGCGGCCCGGGCCCAGCGCAGCAGCAGCGAGACCTCGGGCAGGTCGTCGCTGGTCCGGGCGCCCTCCCGGTAGATGTGGTCGAGCTGCAGGTGCGCGGCCAGGTCCAGGGCGTCGGCGCGGCCGAGCCGGCCGTCCGAGGTGAGCCGGCGCCCGGCCCGCACCCAGCGGGTCAGCTTGCGCAGCAGCTCGAGTGCCTCGGACGACTCGGCGGCCTCGACCAGCGAGGCGGCACCGGGCATGGGGATCGGCGGCAGCACCGGGTTCCACTCCGAGCGGGCCGGGCGCTCGGCGTCCCGGCGCATGATCTCGGCCAGGGCGTGCCGGTCGACGTCGGCCTCGCCGGAGCCGGCACGGTCCAGGAAGCGTTGCACGGCAGTCGGGTCGGCCGGGTCGACACCGTGCCGGTGCAGCTGCACGCCCCAGAACTTGCCGAGGTCGTAGTTGCGCTCGTCGGCGATGCCGTCGTGCAGCGCGGGGGTGGAGTCGAGCACCTGGCGGTGCAGCGCGTCCGGCGACGACGACTGCGGGTCGAACCAGTCGTGGTCGTCCAGGAAGTCGATCAGTGCGTGGAACGCCGGGGCGACGTCCTCCGGCTCCAGGACGGTCACCTGGCGCGGGAACCACATGCCCAGCGCGTCGGCGATGTGCCCGCGGTTCCAGCGGCCGAGACGGCGGTCCCGGGCGTACTTGTAGTCGACGGCGGCCGCGACCAGCGCGGTGTCGACCTCGACGCGGCGACGCCGCGCCCAGACGAGGAACTGGTCCAGGAGCCTGCTCCGGGCCTCGGCATACCCCTGGTCGTCGCCGGGGGTGAACACGAGACGCATTCGGCCCACTGTGTCAGCTCCCTCCTCCTGCTCGGTACCGGGGTGCGGAAGTGATCCACTCCGGTGCGTGGGTGGGCGTGCGGCGTTCCGGTCCCGGTCGCGCCCGCCGCCGGTTGCCGCCCCCTGGTGCAACGAGCGGGCGGGCGCCGGGTGACCCTCCGGCCGCCGTGTCCGGTGCGCCGGTGCCGGTCAGTCGCCGCCGACCGGGGTGTCCTTGCGGTCCTCGCCCTCGGGTGACCCGGGCCCGGTCTCCTCGGTCTCCTCTGCGTCGGACGGTTCGAGCGGGGCCTCGCCCGGCTCGGTCATCGTGTAGCCGGGTCCGGTGCCGGGGCCGTTGCCCGGGCTCGAGCCGGGATCCTGCGGGAAGCCGCCGACCTTGACGTAGAACTCGTCGCCGTGCCGCTCGGTGGCCCAGTCCACCGCCTGCTCGAGCACCTCCGCGCCCTTCTGGTCGCGCAGGATCATCGGATCGCGGCGCAGGTCCCGGTACAGGGCGAAGCAGAGCAGCACCATGATCACGACGAACGGTGCGGCGACCAGGATCGTGAGGTTCTGGATCCCGTCGAGGGCGTTCTCCCCGCCGGTGACCAGCATGAGCACGGCGACCGCACCCATGACCGAGCCCCAGAAGATGACGATCCACCTGCTGGGCTCGATGGTGCCGCGCTGGGACAGGGTGCCCATCACGATCGAGGCCGCATCGGCGCCGGAGACGAAGAAGATGCCGACCAGGATCATCACCAGCACGCCGGTGACGGCCGCCCACGGGTAGGCGCCGAGCATCTCGAAGAGCTGGACGTTCGAGTCGTCGGAGAACTGGACGCCCGCCTGGGACTGGGTGATCGCGCTGCCACCGAAGATGCAGAACCAGACCAGCGAGACCAGGCTCGGCGCCAGGATCACGCCGCCGACGAACTCACGGATGGTTCGGCCCCGGGAGATCCTGGCCAGGAACATGCCGACGAACGGGGTCCAGGAGATCCACCAGGCCCAGTAGAAGACCGTCCAGCCGGACAGCCACTCCAGCATCGGCTGGCCGCCGACGGCCTCGGTGCGCCCGACCATCTCGAAGAAGTCCGAGAAGTAGGCGCCGATCGAGGTCGGGATCAGGTCCAGGATGATCACGGTCGGGCCGACCACGAACACGAACAGTGCCAGCACGCCGGCCAGCACCATGTTGATGTTCGACAGCCACTGGATGCCGCGGGCGATGCCGGAGACGGCGGACAGGATGAACGCCGCGGTGAGCACGATGATGATCAGCGAGAGGACCGGGGCGGTGACCGGGCCGTCGGTCCAGCCGACCATCTGCATGCCGCCGCCGATCTGGAAGGCACCCAGACCCAGCGAGGCGGCCGACCCGAACAGCGTCGCGAAGATCGCCAGGATGTCGATGACCTTGCCGATCGAGCCCTCGGCGGCCTGTTTCCCGATCAGCGGGATGAACGCCTGGCTGATCAGCTGGCGGCGGCCCCTGCGGAACGTGGAGTAGGCGATGGCCAGGCCGACCACCGCGTAGATCGCCCACGGGTGCAGCGTCCAGTGGAACAGCGAGGTGGCCATGGCCACCTGCATCGCCTCGGTGGAGCCGGGCGCGGCCGCGCCCGGCGGAACCTGCGTCGTGAAGAACGACAGCGGCTCGTTCACGCCGAAGAACATCAGACCGATGCCCATGCCGGCGGAGAACATCATCGCGATCCAGGAGACCGTCCGGAACTCCGGCTCCTCGGCGTCGGTGCCGAGGCGGATCTTGCCGAACTTGCTGAACGCGAGGAACAGCGCGAACGCGACGAACGCGGTCGCGGCGAGGATGAAGCCCCAGCCGCCGCCGCGCATGACGCCGTCGAGCATGGCGCTCGCGGTGTTGCTGAGAGTCTCCGAGGACACCAGTCCCCAGACGACGAACAGCAGGGCGAGCGCAGCGCCCACCCCGAAGACTGTCCAGTCGGTGCGCGACCGACCCCCCGCGGATCCGGTCTCGCCGGAGCCGGTTTGTGGCTCTGCCTGTGTCATGACGGGACACGCCCGAACGGGGCGTTCCTCCCCTCCCTGGTCATACCTGCGGAAGTGCGATGTCGGGCGAGTGTAGGTTCATCGCCCGTCGGTGTCGTTCCAGACGCACTGTCCGGAACGTGTCTGTCGAGGTCAGCGCCCTGCGCTCCAACGTTGCGATTCGGTATCGGCGGGTTTCGGGTGGGTTCGGGCCGCGGAGTCAGCGCCATCCACCGGCGTCCACGCCGCCCGGGACCGGTGCGGCCGGGTCGTAGGGCGTCCTGGTGAAGACGAAGGTGGCCAGCCACAGGTGGTCGCCCGCGATCCGCAGCGTCTCGCCGGCGAAGTAGCCGTCCAGTCCGATCCAGGTGCCGTCCGGACCGGGCCGGAAGCGCGACGACCGGCCCGGCCGGCCGAGGCCGCCCAGGTGCAGCAGCCCGCCGGGCACCGCCCGCAGCACGTACGGTGACGGCCCCCAGAACCAGGGCCCGAGTACCGAGGGGTCCACCGGCGACGGCTCCGGTGCCCACGCGTCGACGATCCGCGGCTCGGCCGCCTTCAGGTCGGCCAGCAGCCCGGCGCCGAGCCCGGAGTCCATCCCTGCCGTCGTGTTGCCCATGGCCAGTGCGCCGGTGCCCTCGTCGCGGTCCACCCAGAGCCCGGCCAGGAAGCCGGGCATCGACCCGCCGTGCCCGACCAGCACCCGGTCGTCGACCCGGTGCACCTGCACGCCCAGCCCGTAGCCGGCCCAGATCGGCGACGACGGGTCGATGCCGGCGGGCAGCGTCATCTCCTCGACGGTCGCGGCCGACAGCACGCCGCCGGTGTCGCCGAGCAGGAACGCGCCGAGCTTCGCCAGGTCGGCGGCGGTGCACCAGAGCTGGCCGGCCGGGGCCATCACGCCGGCGTCGTGCTCGGGCTCGGGCAACGTCAGCTCGGCCCACGGGTGCACCGCGTGCCCCTCGGCGACCGGGGCCTGCGGGCGCGGCGAGGACCGGGTCATGTCGAGCGGGAGCAGCACCTCGTCCCGGGCGACGTCGAGCCAGTCCCGGCCGCGGACGCGGGCGACCAGCTCGCCCAGCAGGCCGAAGCCGAGGTTGGAGTAGTGGAAGCGGCGGGCCGCCGGCAGCACCCGGTCGGCGTCGGTCAGGCCGAGCTCGGCCAGCGAGCCGCCGGGGGCCCGCTCCCACCACTGCCCGGGGCTCTCCGAGCCGGCGCCACCGAGGTGGCTGAGCAGCTGGCCGACCGTGCGGTCGCCGAGCGGGGTGCCGGGCAGGTGCTGCTCGAGACGGTCGTCGAGATCGAGCCTGCCCTCGTCGCGCAGCCGCAGCACGGTGACCGCGCAGACGGTCTTGGTGATCGATCCGATCCGGTACTGGACGTCGTCGGGGCGGGCCGCCTCGGGCTGTGCTGTTCCGGGCAGGGCGCCGCGGCCGGCGTGCCAGGCCAGGCACCCGTCGCGGACGACGCCGGCGACGAGCGAGGGGACCCGGCCGTCGCGCTGGGCCCTGGCGACGCGGGCGAGCAGCGTGCGTTGGGTCGTGGTGAGCAGTGCGGGCACGCCTGAAGACCGTAGTTCCGGCATTCCGGACGACGGAGCCGGGTGCCGTCCCCGGTGCGGCCGTGTCACGGGTCCCCGGTGAGCCTGCGCAGCAGGGGAGCGGTGCGGAACCCGACCAGCGAGCGCATGACCAGTGCGGTCGAGGTCCGCTCGACCCCCTCGATGGCCAGCAGGTGCCCGGCGATCCGGTAGAGGTCGTCGGCGTCCCGGGCGACCAGGTGCACCAGCAGGTCCTCCTCCCCGGAGACGCCGTGCACCTCCAGCACCTCCGGCACCCGTTCCAGCGCCTCGGCGACCGCGGCCAGCAGGCGCTGCACCACCCGCACGGTGACGAACGCGGTCAGCGGGTAGCCCAGCGCGGCCGGGTCCACCCGGCGTTCGAAGGTGTCCAGCGCGCCGAGCCGGTCCAGCCGGGCCAGCCGCGCCTGCACGGTGTTGCGGGAGAGGCCGACCCGCTCGGCCAGCGCCAGGACGGTGGCGCGGGGCTGCTCGGCCAGTGCGAGCAGCAGCCGCGCGTCGTGCCCGTCCAGGTCGGTCGCGGCGGCGCCGGCCGGGTCGCGGGGCGTGTCGTCGGTGTGCACTCTGCCCGTTCGGTTCGTGTCCGTACGGGCCCGTGCCGTGCAGTCTGCGCAGCGTCACAGGCCCCGGTTGTGCAGTCATCGTCGTGGTGGTGGGCTTGCGGGGCAACCTGCGCGAGCAGGATCCGTCAGCACCGAGGCTGGAGAACGACGATGAGCACGGCGACCGACGCCCCGCAGAGCCCGGCCGACGACCGCGACGCGCTCGGCGAGATCGAGCGGCGGGTGCTCTGGCTGTCCACCGCGATCATCGACGCGGCCAACCGGCGCGGCGACCCGAGCGGGCTGAAGGTCGGCGGGCACCAGGCGTCGTCGGCGTCGATGGTGACGATCATGACGACGCTCTGGTTCGAGCACCTGCGGGCCGGGGACCGGGTGTCGGTCAAGCCGCACGCCTCGCCGGTGCTGCACGCGATCAACTACCTGCTCGGCGAGCTGGACGAGTCCTACCTGCCGACGCTGCGCGCGTTCGGCGGGCTGCAGAGCTACCCGTCGCGGTCCAAGGATCCGGACCCGGTCGACTACTCCACCGGCTCGGTCGGCATCGGCGCCACCGCCCCGATCTGGGGCGCCCTCGCCCGCCGCTACGTGGCGTCCCGGTTCGGTGACGACGCGCAGGGTCGCCAGTACTCGCTGGTCGGCGACGCGGAGCTGGACGAGGGCGCGGTCTGGGAGGCGATCCTGGACCCGATGGTCGGCGAGCTCGGCGAGGTCGTGTGGATCGTGGACCTGAACCGGCAGTCGCTGGACCGGGTGGTGCCCAAGATCGGCACCCCGCGGATCGAGGGGATGTTCCGCGCCGCCGGCTGGCAGGTGCTCACCGTCAAGTACGGCCGGCTGCTGCACGAGCTGTTCGCCCGGCCCGGTGGGGACGCGCTGCGGGCCCGGATCGACGGCATGCCCAACCCGGAGTACCAGCGGCTGCTGCGCTGCGACGCCGCCGAGGTCCGCACGCGGCTCCCGGACGTGGGCCCGGGAGGGGACGGCGCGGCCCTCGCCGGCCTGGTCGAGGGCCTCGACGACGACACGCTGCTGGCCGCGGTCCGCAACCTCGGCGGGCACGACCCGGCCGCGCTCGGCGAGGCGCTCGACGGGATCGACGACTCCCGGCCCACCGTGATCCTGGCCTACACCGTGAAGGGGCACGGCCTGGCCACCGCGGGCCACCCGCAGAACCACGGCTCGATCCTCACCGCGGACCAGATGGGCGAGCTGGCCGCGACGGTCGGCGCCGACCCGGACGGCCCGTGGCAGCGCTTCGGGAGCGACACCGCGGCCGGGGCGCTGTGCGCGGCCACCGCGCGGCGGCTGCGCCGCGAGGCCCCCGAGACCGACCCGGTGCCCGCGTTGCCGCGCGACATCGGGCGCACCCCGACCGGGCGGGCCACCACCCAGGCGGCGCTGGGGCGGGCGCTGCTCGACCTCACCCGGGAGGCCCCGGACGCCGCCGGGCGGGTGGTCACGCTATGCCCGGACGTGTCGTCGTCGACGAACCTGGGCGGCTGGGTGAACAAGGTCGGCGTGTGGTCGACCGCCGAGCGCAAGGACTGGTTCGACGACGACCCGGAGACGATCCTGCACTGGCGGGAGCGCCCGACCGGCCAGCACCTGGAGCTGGGCATCGCCGAGGGGAACCTGGTCGGGGCGCTCGGCGAGCTGGGTGCGACCTGGTCGCGGTGGGGGCGGCCGCTGCTGCCGATCGGGGTGCTCTACGACCCGTTCGTCGAGCGGGCGCTGGAGCCGTGGGCGTTCGGGATCTACGCCGGTGGCCAGTCGATCCTGGTCGGGACGCCGTCCGGGGTGTCACTGGCGCCGGAGGGCGGCGCCCACCAGTCGATCACTACGCCGTCGGTCGGGCTGGAGCAGCCGGGGTGCGTGACCTACGAGCCGGCGTTCGCGATCGACGTCGAGTGGACGCTGCTCGCCTCGCTGGCCCGGCTGGGACGCCCGGACGGGACCTCGGCGTACCTGCGGCTCTCCACCCGGCCGGTGGACCAGTCGCTGGCCGCGGTCCCGGCGGACCCGGCGGCCCGGGAACGGCGCCGCCGCCAGGTCGTCGCCGGGGCCTACCCGCTGCGTCGCGCGGACACCGAACGCCCGGACCTGACGATCGCCGCGGCGGGCCCGCTGTTGACCGAGGCGCTCGATGCGGCGGACCGGCTCGCCGTGCTCGGGCACGCCGTCGACGTCGTCGGTGTGACCAGCCCCGGGCTGCTGTTCGGCGCGGTGCAGTCCCGCACCGGCCGGCCCGCCGCCCCGCAGGTCGAGCCGTGGGTGCTGGAGTCGGCGTTCCCGGCCCGGCGGGCGTCGCCGCTGGTCACCCTGCTCGACGGGCACCCGCACACGCTGGCGTTCCTGGCCGGGATCAACCGGGTACCGGCCACCCACCTGGGCGTGACCCGGTTCGGGCAGTCCGGGGACCTGGCGTCGGTGTACGCCCACCACGGCCTGGATGCCGACGCCGTCGTGGGGGCCGCGCTGGACCTGCTGTGACGCGGTCGGTTCGCCCGTACGTCGTCAGCGGAGGATCTCGACGACCAGGAGACCCAGGTGCTGACCAGCGCTCCGGCCAGCGCCGCCACGGTCGCGATCGCGACCCCGTAGAGCCCGGCGGTCCGGCCGGTGACGAGCAGCACGCCGGTCGCGACCGTGGCCAGGACGACGACGGCGGCGGGCAGCTCGGTCGCCACCAGCCGGGCGAGGAGCGGCTGCTCCGCGGGCCGGGCGCCCGGGCGGGCGAGGACGAGCAGCGGCGGGCCGAGCAGCGCGCTCAGCACGAGCAGCTCCACGCCGAAGGCGACCGGCGACTGCGGGACGAGCAGCAGGACGGTCGACACCAGCGGCACCAACAGCAGCTGCAGCGCGAACGCCGCCCGCGACGGCAGCGCCACGCTCCCGAGGATCTGCCGCAGGTTGATCGACAGCGCCACGAAGAGCAGCCCGATCAGCGCCGCGGTCGCGCCGACGACCGCGACCCCGAAGTCGCTCCATGCCTCCAACGGTCACGCACCCCCTCCGGCCGGGTACCGGAGGGAGTCGCCGGGCTCGCGCCCGGCGTTAGGGCGCCCTCGTCCGGCGCCCTCGTCGTTCCGTCAGGCCGGGGACCGTCAGGCCGGGGAGGGCGGGTTCGTCGGGCCCGGGGGCTCGTGCGGGGGCTCGTCCCCGCCGATGTCACCACCACCGATGTCCCCGGCGCTCTTGTCACCGCCGGACTTGCCGGTGCCCTTGTCGCCGCCCTCGGCGAGGAACCGCTCGAACTCGGCGGCGAGCTCGTCGCCGCTGGGCAGCTCGCCGCCCTCCAGCCCGTCGGTCAGCGAGCCGGCCTCGCGGGCCTCGGCGACCTGGTCGTACTGCTCCTCGAGCGCCTTGACGACCTGCACGACCTCGTCCGACTCGGCCATCTGCTCGGAGATCTCGGTGTCGGCCTGCTCGGCGGCCCTGGTCAGCGTCTCGGTGGGCAGGTACAGCTCGGCGGCGAGCCCGGCGTGGTCGAGCAGGGCCCGCGCGGCCTGCGGGTAGGCCGACCGCGCCAGGTAGTGCGGCACGTGCACCGCGAAGCCCAGCGCGTCCTGGCCGGCCTGGCCGAGCCGGTACTCCAGCAGCGCCGCCGCGCTGCCCGGGACG
The DNA here is from genome assembly GCF_046546495.1 of Pseudonocardia nantongensis. Taxonomy (NCBI): domain Bacteria; kingdom Bacillati; phylum Actinomycetota; class Actinomycetes; order Pseudonocardiales; family Pseudonocardiaceae; genus Pseudonocardia; species Pseudonocardia nantongensis. Next base: position 15,844 of record NZ_JBKGXT010000025.1, read on the forward strand.
TCGGCGGAGGCGAACCACGGGCTGTACCCCTCGACCAGCTCCGGCCGGGTGGCGTGCGCGGTCACGCCGATCGGGCGGGTGTGCGGCACCGCCATCGGGATGCCCTGCAGGCTGATCACCAGCCGGACGCCGAGCTGCTCGACGAGCAGCCCGACCGCGGCGACGAACCGCTCCCACTGGGTGTCCGGCTCGGGTCCGGAGAGCAGCAGGTACTGGGTGTCGCCGGTGTCGGTGAGCACGACGACGTCGAGCGCGGGCGGGTCGTAGTCCGCCCAGTGGTCGGTCTCGAACCGCAGCGGGGGCCGCCGCGAGCGGTAGTCGACGAGCTGGTCGACGTCGAAGCTGGCGACCTTGACGGGCTCCCGCTCGTCCCGCAGTGCCCCGACGGCCAGCGTGCCGGCGTTGCCGGCGTCGACGAACCCGTCCAGCACCACGATCAGCACCGGCTCGTCGAGCTGCGGCGCCGCCGGGTCGATCTGGTAGAGCTGCGCGGGATCGAGCACCGGTGTCCTCCGTGTTCTCGGAGGATGGTCGGTCTCCTCCGGGCCGTGCGTTCGCCGGACCCACCGTAGTCGCCCCCGCGGCGCGGCCGCCGGGCGCGTGCGGCTGTGAGACTCGTCCGCGGATGTCGTGGCACGGGGCCCGATCGCGCAGAATGGCGGTTCGTCATGGCAACGTTCCCCGCGGCGCGTCGCGCCTACCTCGTCTGGTCCGCCGGGCTCCTCGCCTACCTGGTCGCCGTCCTGCAGCGCAGCTCGTTCGGCGTCGCCGGGCTGGAGGCCGCCGAGCGGTTCGACGCGACGCCCACCCTGCTCGCCGGGTTCCTGGTGCTACAGCTGCTGGTCTACGCGGCCCTGCAGGTCCCGGTCGGGGTGCTGCTGGACCGGTTCGGCGCGAAGGCGATGGTGCTGGCCGGGGTGCTGACGATGACCGCGGGCCAGGTGCTCGTCGCGGTGTCCACGTCGCTGCCGCTGGCCGTCGTGGCCCGGGTGCTGGTCGGCACCGGTGACGCCTTCACCTTCATCTCGGTCCTCTCGGTGCTGCCCGCGTGGTTCGCCGCCCGGCGGGTGCCGCTGATGACCCAGCTGACCGCGCTGATCGGCCAGTTCGGGCAGGTGCTCTCGGCGATCCCGCTGGCGACGGTGCTGCACGGGCAGGGCTGGACGGTCGCGTTCCTGTCCGCGGCCGCGGTCGGCGCGCTGGCCGGGGTGGTGGTGCTGGCGGTGTTCCGCAACCGCCCGCCGGGTGCACCGGCGCCCGCCCCGGCCGCGAGCCCGCGCGAGGTGCTGGACGGGCTGCAGGCGGCATGGCGGCAGCCCGGGACCCGGCTGGGTCTGTGGACGCACGCCGGAACCCAGTTCTCCGGGCTGGTGTTCGCACTGCTCTGGGGCGTGCCGTACCTGGTCGCCGGGCAGGGGATGAGCCCGGAGGCGGCGTCGGTGCTGCTCACCGTGCTGGTCGCCGCGGGCGCGGTCGCCGGGCCGGTGTTCGGTGAGTTCACCGCGCGGCACCCGCTGCGCCGATCCTGGCTGGTCCTCTCGGTGATCGGCGCGACCGCCCTGGTGTGGACGGTCGTGCTGCTGGTCCCGCCGCCCGCCCCGCTGTGGCTGCTGGTGCTGCTGGTCCTCGTGCTCGCGTTGAACGGGCCCTCCTCGGCCGTCGGGTTCGACTACGCCCGCACGTTCAACCCGGTGCACCGCCGGGGCACCGCCGTCGGGATCGTCAACGTCGGCGGGTTCACCGCGTCGTTGACGACGACGCTGCTGGTCGGGCTGGTGCTCGGCGTCGCGGGCGGCTACACGCCGGAGGCGTTCCGGGTCGCGTGGCTGGTGCAGTTCCCGATCTGGGCGATCACGACGATCGGGGTGTTGAGTGCCCGGCGCAAGGCCCGCCGGGTGCTGGCCGAGGAGGGCACCGTCGTGCCGCCGCTGCTGGAGGCGCTGCGGCGGCACCGGCGGATGCGACGCCGGGCGCGCTGACCCGCCCGCCCCGTCCGGGGCAGCCGTCGGTCACTCGGCGAGCAGCCGGTACAGGGTCTTGCGGGCCTCGGTGAGCGCCTCGGTGGCCTGGGTGATCTGCTCGGCGGTGCCGGCCGCGGCGACCTGCTGGGCCGCGGCGTGAAGCCGGGCGAGCTCCTCGCCGAGCGCAGTGCCCGGGTCATCGGACGCGGCCGCCGCGCCGTCCTCGGCGAACGGGGCCCACACCGCGTCCAGCGCGGCGCGGTTCTCCTCGACGTGCCGGGTGCCCTCCTCGGTCAGGTGGACCACCCGCCGGCCCTCGGTCTGCTCGGATCGGACCAGGCCCTCGTCCTCCAGCTGGGACAGCATCGGGTAGACCGAGCCGGGGCTCGGCTTCCACTGCCCGCCGCTGCGGGCGGTGATCTCCTGGATGATCTCGTAACCGTGCCGGGGGGCGTCCGCGACGACCGCGAGCACCGCGGTCCGGACGTCACCGCGGGCGGTACGCCTGCCGCGCCGGCCGAACCCACGGCCGGGCCCGCCGGGGCCGAAGCCACCGGCGAACGGACCGCCCGGTCCGAACGGGCCGCCGGGGCCGAACCCGCCCGGCCCGAACCCGCCCGGCCCGAAACCGCCGGGCCCGAAGCCACCGGGACCGAATCCCGGTCCGCGTCCGCCGCGACGACCGCGGCCGTGCGGACCGCCCCGTCCGTGCGGGCCGCCGCGGTGCCCACCGCGCGAGCCCCGCTCGTCGTCGTCCTCCGGGTCGTTCATCTCGTTCATCGCCGCCTCCTCGGGGCCGCAGGGGTGGTGCAGGTTCCGGAATCGGGCGCGGGGTCCGAACGGCCGCTCCCAGGGAATGTTCCGCATGGTCATCACGCGTGGTCCTCTCGTCTCGAGCCTCCCCTTCGATCGGCTCGTGTGTTATCACGATATATCGTGACTAGTCGAAGGCGCAACCGCCCTGTACCCGGCCGCCTGCCGAGTGGCCGGGTACGGGTCGATGCCGTTGACTGTTTCCGCAGGCCCTTGCAGGTGCGGGGCGGAAGGAGGGGTGGTCGTGCGACGAGCGAACGAGGGGGTCGCAGCGGGCGAGCCGGAGGTGCCGGAGCCGGACCCGGCCGAGGCGCGGACGCTCGACATGTCCGAGGTGTCGGTGTATCAGCTCCGCGACCGGTTGGCCGCGCACCGGGACGGCCGTGAGGAGAAGGTGATCGCGGCGGCGGCCGAGCTGGGGGTGAGCCTCGACCGGCTCGCCGCGGGGATCGCGGCCCGGCGGGAGGCACTGGTGACCCGGGCCGGGGAGATGGCCCGCGCCGCCGCGCCACTGGCCGGCGGGATCGCCGCGGCCGGCGTCGGGGTGGCCCTGGTGGTGCGCCGGTCCCGGCGCTCGCAGTGCACCGGCGCGGGCTGCCAGCGAACCGGCTGAGCCCGCACGGTCCGGGCCGCGCCCGGCTCTGCGCCGGAGGGGCGCGTCAGCGGGGTTCTGGCCGGGCCGGCTACCGGGCCCAGCCCAGCGATGCCGCGGCCGCGTCCACGGTCTCGCCGCCGGCCTCGGCCAGCGCCCGCAGTACCCCACGCGCCCCGGTCCGCCGGTCCGCCGGGAGGTCGTCGAGCAGTCGCTCGATCTCCTCCTGCCGCCGGGCGTCGACGTCCTCGACGACGCGGCGCCCGGCGGGGGTCAGCTCGACCACCAGATGCCGCCGGTCGTCCGGGTCCGGACGCCGGTCGAGCAGCCCGGCCCGGGTCAGGCGTTCCACCACCCGCGTCGCGTTCGACGGGTGCACGCCGAGGCCCTCGGCGAGGGTCGCGATGTTCGTGCCGCCTGCGTCACCGACCAGGACCAGCACCCGCAGCTGCGGCAGGGTCACCACGTCACCGGCCGCGGCGACGGCGCGCACGCTGATCCCGGTGAACACCCGGGCGGCGGCGAGGCCGGCCGCGACGGTGTCGTCGGTCGGTTTCACCCAACCCACCCCCGAACTGCGGTTTGGTCCGTTTCGACCGGTCCGGCGGATCGATCGGTGTCATTGCGCAACTACTGCGCCAGCGCAATAATAGGGCCGTCGAAGGGAGATCACCATGAAGGTCGCAGACATCCTGCGGATCAAGGGCGACACCGTGCAGACCGCGCTCTCCTGGAACACCGTGGCCGAGGCCGCCACCCGGCTCGCCGGTCCGCCCGCGATCGGGGCGCTGGTCGTGTGTGACGACGGCAAGCGCGAGCACGTCGACGGGATCGTGTCCGAGCGCGACATGGTCCGCCGGCTCGCGACCGACGGTGCCGACCTGCTGAACCTGACCGTCGGCGACGTGATGACCCGGCACGTGATCACCTGCGCGCCCGAGGACTCGCTGACCGACGTGATGACGCAGATGAACCGCTGGCGGCACCGGCACCTGCCGGTCGTCGACCACGGGCGGCTCTGCGGGATGATCAGTATCGGGGACGTCGTCAAGCAGCGGCTCGCCGAGATGAGCACCGAGACCGGCGTGCTGCGCGACATCTACCTCGCCAGTCACTGAGAAGGCCAGTCACCGAGAACGCCAGTCACCGAGGGGTGACGCCGATCCCCGCGGGGAACGTCTGCGAGCCGGTCGGCGTTGTGCAGGACATGAGCGCTGCATCTGGTTCGTCCGCCGGTCGCCGGGTCGGTCGCACGGCTGCCTTCGCCACGCTCTTCCGGTCCCTGACCCGGCGCGGCGGTCCCGGCGAGCCCGGTCCGGTCCAGCGGATCAGGGCGCTGCCGTCGATGGTCCGCGACGCCTGGAACGGCACCTATCCGCACCTGGGCAAGGGCCGGATGGCGACGTTCCTGGTCGCCCTGGCCTACCTGGTGTCCCCGGTGGACGTCGTGCCGGAGATGTTCCTGGCCGTGCTCGGCCTGACCGACGACGCCGTCGTCGCGATGTGGCTGGGCGGGTCGCTGCTGGTCGAGGCGGACCGCTACCTGGGTTGGCGCAGGCAGACGCCGGCGATCGTCGACGGAACCGTCAGCTCGAGCAGTTCGACCGTACGTAGTCGTTGATCCGCTGCGAGGCCGCCTGGTACTCGGGGTCGGTGCGGGCCTGCGCGATCTGCGGGTCGCGTGCGACCGCGAGGATGTCGCCGTCGTTGGCCTCGAGCAGTTCCAGCCGGCGCTCGTCGAGCTGGTTCGCGCGGTCGAAGTCGGCCCGGAGCTCCTGCGGGGCCAGCGCGGTCACCTGCTGGTTGGCCGCGCGGACGTTCGCGGTGACCTCGGCGACGTCGCTCACCGAGCGACCGATGCCGATCCCGTTGACCGGCTGCGCGGCGTCCCGGCTGGCCCGTACCGCCTCGCAGAACGGCGTGTCGGCCCGCGCCGGTGTGGTCGTCGCGGGGCGAGAGGAACCGGGCTGGGTGGCCAGCGATCCGCCACACCCGGCGAGCAGCACGAGTACCGCCGGGAGAAGCAGCACGAACAGCCGAACAGCCGTCATCGGGTACCTCCACTCGCCGTCCGGAGGTGGTGTCCGGTCGTGTCGGAAGTGTAGGACCGGGGCGGCGCGGTCGCTGTCGGCGGAGCCGGGGCCCCCTACCGCGACACGCCGCTCGTGGGAATCCCGGGTCGGGCGCGGGCGGTGGTGCGGACGAAGCCCGCTGCGGCGACCCCCGCGACCAGCAGTGACCCGGCCACGGCGACGCCGAGCCGGTCCGGGGTGGTCGCGGAGTAGGCCCAGGCGGCCGGGCCTGCGATCCACAACGGTGTCGTGGCCAGGGTGCTGCCCCCGAACAGGATCCCGCCCGTGGTCCCGAGGAACGCCACGACCAGCGCGACGGCGATGTGCAGGCGCGCGTGCAGCCAGAGCGTGAGCGCGACGACGGCCCAGCCGAGCGGGACGGCGACTGCGACGTGGGCCGCCGCGTCCGTTACCGGACGGCCGTCGGCGGCGAGCAGCACGCCGACCAGGACGGCGACCGCGGCGACGACGGTGCCCAGCACGGCGAGCAGCCGCACCGGCAGCCGTTGCGGCCGCCCCGCCCGGGTGAGCACGACCCGCCACGCCGGCTCCTGCGCCTGCCAGGCCAGGACGGCGAGCACCGCGGCACCGCCGGGCAGCACGGCCAGGCCGAACGAGGCGTGCAGGTAGGACGGCGGGTACACGAGGGTCACCGCGCCGAGCAGCACCGCGGTGACGACGGTCAGCGGGACGATCGCGGTACGGCGTAGCGACGACACGAGCGCCAGGGCGGGCCGCGCCCGCCTGCGCCCGCCGACTGCGGGAGTCGCGCGGGCTGCGTGGACCCGGTCGTGCGCCGCGGGTGCAGCCCGCGCGCCCGGGACCGGCTCACGACCCGAGGCGGGTTCCGCCGGAGACCGTCGCGGCCGGCGCCGCCGGCCCCGCCCATCTCCGAGTACCGCGGCCGGTAGCGCCACCAGTGCCAGCAGCAGTGCCGCGACCAGCGGGGGAGCGGCCGGGTACCCCCACACCGGCGAGCCCGGTTCGAGTGGCACGCCATTGACGTGGGTCCCGAGCAACGGCAGGACCGGGCGCACCGCCCAGGTCGGCGGCAGCACCCACCACAGCGCGGACTCGGCGAGCACCGTGCCCGTCAGCTGCCACGCGATCCCGGCCCCGAGCACCGGCCACGGGCCCAGCACCCGGGCCAGCGCCACCGCCACGACCAGCCAGCCCAGGCCACCGGCCCACACGAGTAACGCGGCCTGCAGGAGCCGGCCCAGCGGGGGATCGGCCAGTCCGAGCAGCAATCCGGCGGGCGCGAACGGCAGGAACACCAGGAGGTTCGTGACCAGTGACAACCCGGCCAGAGCCAGTAGCCGGGCGGTCCGCTGGGCGGCGGGCGGTACGGCCCGCCACGCGGTGCCGCCGGTGCGGGCCCGCCGTTCGCGACGCTCCACGAGGGCGACCAGCAGCGCGGTCAGCACCGCGGCGGAGCCGGTCACGTACGGCACGTGCCACATCATCAGCGACGTCCAGCTCCGCTGGGCCGACACCAGCAGCTGCCCGGCCAGCGACAGCACGCACGTCACCAGCCCGACGAGCGTCAGCCACGCGGCGGCGCTGCGCCGGGTGCGCTGCAGCTCCGCACCGAGCGCGCTCACGCCGGTACCCGCGGTCCGGTCAGCGCGAAGTAGGCGCGCTCCAGCTCGCCGTCCGGGGCCAGCCCCGCGAGCGGGCCCTCGTGCACCAGCCGGCCGCCGGACAGGACACCGACGTCGTCGGCGGTCCGGGCGACCTCCCCGAGCTGGTGCGACGACAGCAACACCGTCCGGCCGGCCGCGGTCAGCTCGCGGAGCAGCCCCCGCAGCTCGACGACGCCCTCCGGGTCGAGACCGTTCTGCGGCTCGTCGAGCAGCAGCACGTCCGGGTCGGTGAGCAGTGCGATGCCCAGGGTGAGGCGGCCCCGCTGGCCGGTGGACAGCCGGGACGCGCGCCGCCGCCCGGTGCCGGGCAGCCCGACGAGATCGAGCACCTCGGTCACCCGCGCCCGGGACGTGCCGGTCAGCCGGACGTGCACCCGCAGGTTCTCGGCGGCGGAGAGATGGTCGTAGAGCGCGGGCCCGTCGAGCGTCGCGCCGACCCGGGAGAGCGCGCCGCTCCGCCACGGCTCGCCGAACAGGGCGACGGAACCGCCGTCCGGGCGGCGCAGGCCGAGGAGCACCCGGAACGTGGTGCTCTTCCCGGCACCGTTGCGGCCGAGCAGGGCGTAGACGGTGCCCGGGCGGACCCGCAGGGTGAGGCCGTCCAGTACCCGGCGACGGCCGAGGGTGACCGTCACGCCGTCGCACCGCACGGCCGGTGTGCGCTGATCGTCCATGCGGCACTGATCGTTCATGCGGTGCAGTGTCGTCGGGGTCGTCCGGCCGGGGCCTCCTCCGGCGGAAGGGTCCGGGGCGGACCGGTCCTACCGCAGAAGGATCACCGCGCGACGGCGTGTGCCAGGACGACCAGTGCCACCCGGTCCCGGCAGTCGAGCTTGGTCAGCAGGTTCCCGACGTGCGTCTTCACGGTCGTCTCCGCGATGTGCAACCGGGTGGCGATCTCGGCGTTCGTCGCGCCCGAGGCGATCTCGGCGAGCACTTCGGCCTCCCGATCGGACAGGTGCTCCAGCGCCCCGCCGCCCGGCGCGGGCGCGGTCGCCCGCCCCGACTCGAGGTGGGCCCGCAGCAGCTCCGAGGGGCCGGTCCCGCCGAGGACGGCCCGGCCGTCGTGCACCGCGCGGACGGCGCTGAGCAGCTCGGCAGGCTCGGCGTCCTTGAGCAGGTAGCCGCGGGCGCCGGCGCGGGCCGCGGCGACGACGAACTCGTCCACCTCGAAGGTGGTCAGTACCAGCACCCGGGGCCGTTCGCCGCGCGCGCTGAGCGCCCGGGTGGCCTCGATGCCGTCGAGCACCGGCATCCGCAGATCCATCAGGACGACGTCGACCTCGGTCCGCCTGCACAGCTCGAGCGCCTGCGCCCCGTCCCCGGCCATGCCGGCGACGGTCATGTCCGGCTGCCGTTCCAGGAAGGCCGCGAACGACGACGCCAGCAGCGGCTGGTCGTCGACGACGGCCACCCTGATCATTCGTGCCCCTTACCCGGAACGGCGGCGTCCTCGCTCCCGGCCCGGGCCGGGAGGTCCGCGGTCAGCAGGTGGTCGCCGCCGTCGCGGCCCGCGGAGAACCGCCCGCCCACGCTGCCGACCCGCTCGACCAGCCCGGAGACCCCGAACCCACCGGCGCCCGCGGGCTCCCGGTCGGCGACCCGGTTGCGGACCGAGATCTGCAGCCCGTCATCCGTGGTGGCCAGGGCGACGTGCACCGGTGTGCGGTGGTCGGCGTACTTGACCGCGTTCGTCAGGGCCTCCTGCAGCACCCGGACGGCGGCCAGCCGGACCATCGGGTCCAGCCGGCCGTCCAGCGCGGACAGTGCCGCGGCGTCCGGGACATCGGTGACGAGCTCCGGGCCGGCGTCGCGGACCCGGTCGAGGAGCGCCGGGACCCCGGCCAGCGTCGCAGCCGGAATCAGCTTCTCGGCGCGGGAGTCGCGCAGCACCCCGACCAGGCCGCGCAGCTCGGTCATCGCCTCGCCGGCGGTCTCCTTGATCGTGGCCAGGGACCGCTGCGCGTGCCCGGGTTCGGTCTCGGCGATCTCCAGGCCGGTGGCGGCCTCGACCCGGATCAGCGCGACCGAGTGCGCGACGACGTCGTGCACCTCCCGGGCGATCCGGTTCCGTTCACGGGCGGTCGCGAGCTCGACCCGGGCGGCCTCACGGTCCCGGACCTCGGTGAGCTCGGCGGCGTGCCGGTCGGCGATCTCGCGCTGGCGCAGTGCCCACAGGTAGGCGACGGCCACGACCAGCACGTGGGCGGCCAGCATCCAGCCCAGCTCGGCCCAGCCCGCGAACGGTTCGATCGGCTCTGCACCGCGGTTGAGCCGCAGCGCCGGGCTGACCGGGACCCCGGCCACCGCGACCGCGGCCCCGGCCAGGCCCCACCAGCGGGTGTCGCCGTACCGGGTCAGGGCGATCACCGTGAGCGGGGCGCAGAGCAGCAGCGGGCTGGTGCCCATCCCGACCGGCGAGGTCAACACGATCAGCGCCATCGCCGCGAGCAGCGCGAACGTCGCGACCGCGGACCCGAGCACGAACACCCGGCGCAGCAGCAGCGCTGCCGCCAACCCGAGCGCGACGAGGGTCTGCAGCAGGTACGGCCACGCGCCCCAGGTGAGCCAGAGCTCCGCCGCGAGTGCCGTCGCGAGCAACCCGAACACGGCCAGCACCGCGTCGAGCACCGGGATCCTGCGCACCACCGCCCCTTCCGTCCCGACCGGGGGAGACGGTAGCCCGCGGATCAGCCGGCGAGCACGCCGCGCAGCACGCCCGGGTGGTTGGTGATGATCCGGTCGACGCCGGCGTCGAGCATCCGTCGCATGTCCGCCTCCTCGTCGACGGTGTACACGCCGGTCTGCATGCCACGCGCGCGGACGGTGTCGACCAGGTCGGCGTCGGTGGCCCGGAAGCTCGGGTTGATCTGCTCGACGCCGGTCGCGACTGCGTCGTCGAGTTGGGCGTCGGTCGGACGGGCCTCGAACAGCCACCCGGCGGGCACATCCGGGGCGGCTTCGGCGAAGCGGCGCATCGCGTCGTGGTCGAACGACTGCACGACGGCACCGGGCCGCGGCGCGCCGAGCTCGGCGGCGACCTCCTTCTCGATGCCCGGGTACGTCGCGGGCTCCTTCAGCTCGACCAGCAGACCGGCCCGGTCGCCGGTGTGCTCGACGAGCTCGGCGAAGGTCGGGATGCGCTCACCGGCGAACCCGGGATCGAACCAGGACCCGGCGTCGAGCCGCTTCAGCTCGGCGAGGGTGAAGCCGGCGACCGGGTCGAGAGCACGGCCCGGGAAGACCTGCTCGACGTCGGTGGTGCGGGCGAGGGTGGCGTCGTGCAGCAGGACGAGATGGCCGTCCGCGGTGCGCTGGACGTCGATCTCGATCGAGTCGGCCTGCTGTGCGACGGCCTCGTCGACGGCCGCGAGGGTGTTCTCCGGGGCATCACCGGATGCGCCGCGGTGCGCGACGACCTCGGTGCCGGTGCGGGTCTGCGCCGGTTCGGCGAGAGCGGCGGGGGAGAGGGCCAGCAGCGCGGCCGGGACGAGGGTCAGGGGGAGCAGCGTGCCGAGCAGGCGGCGCGTCGGGCGCACGGGGGTACCTCCGAACGGGGCAACACGATCGTGGCCGACTCTCCGGGACCGGTGCAACCGGCGATGGGCGCCCGGGTGGCCGCGCAGCGACAGGGATCGGAACGCCTCACGGCGACGGTCCGTGTGGTCGATTCCGTGCTTGCCCGGGGACGCGGGGCTCCTCCGGGGACGCGCGACTTCTCTAGGGACGCGCGGCCGCGGCGGTGAACGCCGGCAGGTAGCCGTCGGTGTAACCCCGCTCGTTCGGGTGGTAGACGGCCGGGGTCGTCGGCTGCGCGGGCGGGTTGATCCAGGGATCGGCGCTGCAGACCCCGTGCCCGGCGAAGGTGTCGCGCACGTCGACGAACTGCCCGCGGAAGCGCTGCGCCGCGTCGGCGAGCGAGGCGTTGAGCGTGTCGGCGGCCCGGTTCAGTGCCTCCCGGCGGGCGGCGTTCGGAGCGCCGGGGACGTCGCAGGCGGTGCCGGGTTCGAACAGCCGCGGGTAGCCGAGGACGAGGATCTCCGCGTCCGGGGCCTGCAACCGGACGCCGACGATCGTCGAGATCAGGCCGCCGGGCGCGACGAAGCGCGCGGCCCGCTCACCGCCCCGGATCGCGCGGAAGCAGGCCTCGTCGTCCGGGGCGGTGGAGCAGGTGGCGAGCACGGGACCGAAGCCGGTGTCGTTCCCGCCGGCGGTGATCGTGACGAGCGTGGTGTCCCTCGCGACCGCGCGCACCTGCTTCGCCACGACCTCGCCGCTGGTCGCGCCGCTGCAGGCCACGGAGGTGAACGACGCCGGTGCGTGCCGCGCCGCCCACAGCGCCGGGTAGGAGCGGTCGCTGCGACGGCAGTCCCCGGTGGACGGGTCCGGGGTGGCACCGACCCCGGCGGCGTAGGAGTCCCCGAGTGCGACGTACCGGGTGTCGGTGCGGGCCGCGAACGGACCGGCGACCGCGGCCGGCGCGAGGGCGACGAGCAGCAGCACCGCCAGGACACAGACCGGGAGCGGAACCAGGTGTCGGGCCACGGGGCCAGCCAACCCGCCCCCGGAGGCCCCGGCAATCGCGGTACCGGGTGAGCCGGTGCACCGACGGTGCTGCGCCCTGTGGGCCGAACGGGTGGCCGCCGTGCCGACCCGAGGTGGAACTACCGGCGTCCGCGGGCGGGGCTCACCCGGATCAACGGCACGTCGACCTCCGTCAGCGGCAGGCCAGCTCGAGCGACCCGAGCCGGTCGATGGAGGCCACCACGACGTCTCCCGCGGTGACCGGGACGGCGGCGGTCAGCCCGCCGGACAGCACGATCTCCCCGGCCCGTAGGCCGCCTCCCTCGGCGGCGAGCGCCCGGACCAGCCAGGCGACCGCAGCGGCCGGGTGCCCGAGCGAGGCCGCACCGGACGCGGTCGCGACGACCTCGCCGTTGTGCTCCAGCACCACCCCGACCAGCCGCAGGTCCATGCCGGTGACCGGAACCGGCGTCCCGACGGCGTACCGCGAGGCCGAGGTGTTGTCGGCGACGACGTCGGCCGTGGTGAACCGGTAGTCGCGATAGCGGGAGTCGAGCACCTCGATCCCGACGGCGACGCCGGCGGTCGCGGCGAGCACCTCGGTGGCGGTGCAGTGCGCCCCGTACAGGTCCCGCCCGACCACGAAGACGATCTCCGGCTCGCACCGCGGCTGGATCTGCCGGGCGGTGTCCAGCGCCTCGCCGACGTCCAGCGCCCCGGCGGCCCGCAGGAACCCGAAGATCGGGTCGGACACCCCGACCTGGGCCTGCTTGGCCCGCGAGGTCACCCCGAGCTTCCACCCGGCGAGCGGGCCGGCGGCGTCGCGGAGCTCGCGCTGCACCCGATAGGCCGTGGGCAGGTCGAGATCCGGCACGTCGTCGGTGAGCTGCTCGATCGCGGTCCGGTCGGCGACCGCGGTGGACAGCCGGGCGGCGAGCTCGGCGGTGCTGGCGGGGGCCGGGTTCCCGGCCATCAGGCACCCACCCGGATCGTGACCGGCCCCAGCCGGTCGAACTCGGCCCGGAACACGTCGCCCTGGCTCATCGGTACGGCGGCGTGCAGCGCGCCGGTCATGATCAGGTGGCCCGGCTCGAGGGCCACCCCCGACTCGCCGAGGGTGTTCGCGAGCCACGCGACGGCGGCCACCGGATCGCCCAGCGCGGCCGCCCCGGCACCGGTGTCGATCAGCTCGCCGTTGCGGGTCAGGGTCATCCCGACCAGCCGGGGATCCCACCCGTTCAGCGGTGTGAGCTGCGACGACGTCGCCACCGCCCCGTTCGACGCGAGGTCGGCGACGGTGTCCGCGAGCCTGATCCGCCAGTCCGTGATCCGCGAGTCGACGATCTCCATCCCGGCCACCGCGCCGGCGATGGCGGTCCGGGCCGCCAGCACGGTCACGCCGGGCCCGGCGAGCCGCTCACCCAGCACGAAGACGATCTCCGCCTCGACCTTGGGCTGGATGAAGCGCTGCAACCCGACGGTGTCGCCGTCCCGGTAGATCGTGGAGGTGAGCACCGGGCCGTGGTCGGGGGAGTCGATGCCGATGAGCCGCTGCATCGCCGCCGAGGTGGCGCCGACCTTGTGCCCGACGACCGTGTCCCCGTCGGCGAGGATCAGTTTCACCAACTCCTGCTGCACGGCGTAGCCGTCGGCCATCCCGAGGGAGGGGTGGGCGTCGGTCAGGGGTGGGATCGGGGTGCGGGTGCGGCGGGCGTCGTAGAGCGCCCGGGCCTTTCCGGCGGCGTCGGTGACGGGCATCGGGCTCCTCGTGCTGTGGGTCCGCCGGTGCCCCGCGGGCCCGGCCCGGGACGCGGCCGACCTGCTCTCCCGCGTCGCAGGTGTCCCGTCGTGCGGACCGGCTGACCTGTCCGGGGAACGCTAGGCAGCCCGCGGCCGGACCGTCAACGGCCCCGGGCCGCCGCCTGACGTGGGAATCCCCCGTGCACCCGGATCGTCGTCCGGACCGGAGGCCGCCGGACACGGCCGCCGCTCACCCCGGCCGGCGCCGGCATCGTCGTCGCAGGTCGGAGGCGTGCCGGCGGCCCGGCCCGGGACCCGGGCCGCGCGGTGAACGGCAGGTGACGAGGCGAGTGTCGGTCGCGGTCCGTTCACCGCCGCCCGGTTTCCGGTGGTCTCGCGATCACCCCATCGTGTTTGCCGCTCCGGCGTGTCGGGCTAGCGTGGCCCACGGATCACGGAACGGTCACGAACCGGACACGGCCCGAACCCCGACGGGTCGCCCGCTCCCCACGGGTTGTCCGCCGTTCCGCGGTCTGGAAGGAAGATCGTGGCACGGCATCGCTCCCCCCAGGGCCGGCGCGCGAGCCTCGGGTTCCTGGCACCGCAGTTCGCGGTGCCGGGAGCCGGAGGGTTCGGCTCGGCGTTCCCCGCCGGTCCGCACGTCCGGCACCACCGCACCGACGACAGCGGTTCCGGCGTCTCGGTGACCGCCCGCGTCACGGCCGCCGTGGTCGCCGTCGGCGGTCTCGCAGGTGCGGCCTACGCCGGCTCCGGGTCGGCCGACCTGCCGATGACGGCGTGGCTGGACACCACCGCCACCGCCGACGCGGCCGACGCCCCCACGATCCCCGCGCCGCGGTCGTCCCCGGAGAACGGGCAGGCGGCGACCCCGATCGCCGACGCGTCCACGATCGCCGCGCTGGCCACCCCGGCCGCCGGCGGCAGCTCGGTCGCGGCCCGGGCAGTGAGCACCGCCGGGACCGGCGTGGCCGGCAGCGCCGCCGAGGCTGCCGGCACGGCGTCGGACTCGGTCCAGGAGGTGCAGCAGGCCGCGGCCGCCGCGAAGGCTCGCGCCGCCGCGTCCGCCGCGTCCGCCGCCACCGGCGGGGGCGGGACGCCGTCCGCGGCCCCGCAGGCCGCGTCCGCGGGTGCGGTGTCGATCGTGTCCGGGCAGGTCACCTCCGGGTTCGGCTCCCGCTGGGGCACCTCGCACAAGGGCCTCGACATCGCCGCCCCGATCGGCACCCCGATCCACGTGCCGCTGGGCGGCACCGTGATCAGCTCCGGTTCGGCCAGCGGCTTCGGCATGTGGGTCCGGGTCCGGCACGACGACGGCACGGTCACGGTCTACGGCCACATCAACCGCTCGCTGGTGTCCGAAGGCGAGCAGGTCTCGGCCGGACAGCAGATCGCCGAGGTCGGCAACCGCGGCCAGTCGACCGGCCCGCACCTGCACATCGAGGTGGTCACGCCGGGCGGCACGAAGGTGAACCCGAAGCCGTGGCTGGACGAGCACGGCTTCCGCTACACCTGATCCGGCCACACCGCCCGTCGTCGTGACGTGCACGCCGAGCAGCGGTCACGCCCGGTAGGCGCGGCGGCGTTCGGCGGCCAGGAAGTGCGCGGTCTCGCGGGTGGCGGTGTAGAGCGACCGGTAGTGCGGATGGAAGCGGTCGTAGACCTCGCCGGCGGCCGGATCCGGCTCGATCGTACGGGCCACCGGGTTCCAGCTCCGCAGGCCCGGATCCGCCCCGGTCGCGAGGGCGGCCAGCCAGGCGTCCCCGAGCGCGGCCCCGACGGTCTGCTCCGGCACGTCCTGGGCCACCCCGGTCACGTCGGTGACGATCCGGGTCCACAGTCCGCCCTGGGTGCCGCCACCCACCGCGACCAGGCGTTTCGTCCCGCCCCCGGCTTCCCGCATGACCTCCAGGTTGTGCCGGACGCCGTGTGCGATGCCCTCCAGCGCGGCCCGGTAGACCTCCCCGCGGGTGTGCCCGGTGGTGACCCCGGCGAGGATCCCGCGGGCGTCCGGGTCGAACAGCGGCGTGCGTTCGCCTGCGAAGTAGGGGAGCAGCAGCAGCCCGCCGCTGCCCGGCGGGATCCCGGACGCCTCGCCGACCAGGCCGGGGAAGTCCTCCCCGGTGAGGTCGCGCAGCCAGCTGGTGATTGAGCCGGACGTGGCCATCCCGGCGGCGAGCGTGTAGGTCCCCGGGACCACGCCGCGGGTCGTCCACATCGCCGGATGCGGCCGGGGCCGGTCGAGCACCTCGATCAGGAACATCGTGGTGCCGTACATGACCATGACCTCGCCGGGCGCGGTGACGCCCGCGCTGGTGGCCTCTGCCCAGGCGTCGACGGTTCCGGCGGTCACCGGGAGTCCCTCCGGAAGCCCGGTCTGCGCCGCCGCGGCCGCGGTGACCTGCCCGGCGATCTCGGTCGGCCACAGCAGCCGGGGCAGCTCGAGGCCGGGCGCGGTCACCGCCGCCCAGTCACGCGCCCAGTCCGCCGCGGCCAGGTCGTACATCGGGTCGCACTGGCTGGCCGAGTGGTGGTCGAGCACGTACTCGCCGGTGAGCCGGTGCACCAGGTAGGACGAGCACATCAGGAACAGCGCGGTGCGCTCGTAGACCTCCGGCTCGTGCGTGGCGAGCCAGCGCCACTTCGGCCCCACGGCCTGCGACGACAGCGCCGTCCCGGCCCGGGACAGGATCGCGTCGGCACCCAGCTCGCCGGTCAGCTCGTCGATCTCGGCCCCGGCCCGGGTGTCGACGCCGTAGAGGATCGCCGGGCGGAGCGGACGGCCGTCGGCGTCGGCGGGGAGCAGGGTCGGGCCGATTCCGGAGACGCCGAGCCCGGCCGGCTCGGCGTCCGGCACGGCGGCGAGCAGCTCCCGGACGATCGCGGTGAAGTCGCCCCACCAGATCGACTCGGCGTCGTGCTCGACCCAGCCGGGCCGGGGCTGCGCGGTGTCGTGCGCCCGGTCGGTGCGGGCCAGCACCCGGCCGTCGGTGTCGACGGCGACGCCCTTCGACCCCGAGGTTCCGATGTCGACGCCCAGATACACACGCATGGCGTAATTCCTACCGCCCCGCCGGACTCCTGCGCACCCGTTCCCCGCTAGCACAGGGGGCCGACACCGGCGCGCGGCGTTGCGCCGGATGCGCGGCCCCGTCCACATCCGGGGTCGTACCGGCGTGCTCCCGGTGCCGGTCCACAGCCGCTCGGACCAATCCCGTCCGAGGACCCCGCCCCGGCCCCAGCCTGGGACCCATGACCGCACTCCCACCGCCCTTCGCCGACCCGCCCCCCGCCCACGACCCGGACCGATCCCCACCGGTGACGCTCGAGACCACCGGTCCGGACGGGCTTCCCGGAGCCGCCTGGACCGTCCCGCCCGCCCCGGGCACGGGCCTGCGGGGTGCCCCGCCGGGCAGCGCGGCTCCGTGGTCGCCCGGCGGCGGGCCCGCCGGTCCCGCCGAGCCCGCCCGCCCGGGACCGTGGCCGGGGCCGCCCGAGCAGGAGGGGGCCCGGGTGCGGATCACCGGCAGCGCGGACCTGCTCGCGGCGATCCCGGTGCTGATCGGCTTCCATCCGGAGGACTCGCTGGTCGTGGTCGGGATGGCCGGTCCGGAGCAGCGGGGGCGGGTCGGACTGACCGTCCGGGTGGACCTGCCGCCGGCCGCGGACGTGCGCCGGGTCTGCGCCGACACCGTGTCGGTGCTCGTCGGGGAGGACCCCGCGCGGGCGGTCGCCGTCGTGGTCCGGGCCGGCCCCGCGACCGCCCGGCCCGCCCGGCGCGATGTCGCGGTCGGCATCCGCCGCGAGCTGCTGCGGGCCGGGATCGAGCCGCTCGCCGTCCTGTGGGCCTCCGGTACCCGGCACGGCGACCCCTGGAGCTGCTACGACCTGCCCGGCCAGCGCTGCCGGTGCGCCGGGACGGTGCCCGACCCGGCGGCCACCCCGGTCGCGGCCGCCGCGGCGCTGCGCGGCCGGCGGGTGCTGCCGGACCGGGCGGCGGTGGCCGCCCAGCTCGACGGCGACGAGAGCGACCTGGCTCGCCGCGCCCGGCTGCGCAGCGCGGACCTGGAGCGAGCCGGCCGGACCGGCCCGGAACCGGCCGGAGACGCGGGGACCGAGCTGCTGGACACCTGCCTGCGGGCGGCGTCCGAGGGCCGGCTCGTCGTCGACGACGCGCTCGTCCTCGACTTCTGCTCGGCATTCGACCGGCCCGGCTTCACCGACGCCGCCCTGCGCAGTTGTCTCGGGCCCGCGGCACCGCACGCCGAGCAGCTGTGGGCGGTGCTGTGCCGGTCGCTGCCGGCCCCCGAGCGGGCGGATGCCGCGGCGTTGCTCGCGGCGAGCGCGCTGCTGCGTGGCGACGGTGCGCTCGCGACCCTGGCCGTCGAGCGAGCGCTGGCCGATCGTCCCGACCACGAGCTCGCGTCGGTGGTGGACGCCTCGCTGCGCAGCGCGCTCGGAGCGGAGGTCGCGGACTGGCCGTACGCCGGACCGGACGGGCTGCGGCGGCTGCTGCGGACCGTCTGCGCGGCGCCGCCGGACGCGCGGCCCCGGAGCACGGACGTCCCGGAGCGCGGTGGACCCGCGGCGGGGGAGGGTGACGCGCCGTGACCCGGTCAGCGGGGCCGGGCGAACTCCCAGGCGTCGGAGACGATCCGCTCCAGCTCGGTGCGGGACGGCTTCCAGCCCAGCCCCTCGGCCGCCCGGTCGCTCGACGCGACGAGCACCGCGGGATCGCCGGCGCGGCGCGGCGCCACCGCCGCCGGGATCGGGTGCCCGGTCACGGCGCGGCACGCCTCGACGACCTCGCGCACCGAGAAGCCCTGCCCGCTGCCCAGGTTGTAGACGTCGTGCCGGCCCGCGGTGGCGTGCTGCAGCGCCAGCAGGTGGGCGTCGGCGAGGTCGTCGACGTGGATGTAGTCCCGCACGCAGGTGCCGTCCGGGGTGGGCCAGTCGTCGCCGTAGATCGAGATGGACTCCCGGGTGCCGGCGGCGACCTGGAGCACCAGCGGGATCAGGTGGGTCTCCACCGCGTGCCGCTCGCCGAGCCGGCCCCCGCCGGTGACGTGCGCCCCGGCCACGTTGAAGTACCGCAGGCTGGTCGCGGCGAGCCCGTGCGCCGCGGCGTACGAGGTGATCATGTGATCGATCGCGAGCTTCGTCGCGCCGTACGGGTTCGTCGGGCGGGTCGGCGCGGTCTCGGTGATCGGGACCTCGGCGGGCTCGCCGTAGGTGGCGGCGGTGGAGGAGAACACCAGCCGGGGCACCGCGTGCTCGCGGACCGCCTCCAGCAACCGGAAGGAGGCGACGACGTTGCCGTCCCAGTACCGCTCCGGGTGCTCCACCGACTCGCCGACGAGCGAACGGGCCGCGAAGTGCAGGACCCCGTCGAACGCTGCCCCGTCCCGGGCCGCCCCGCCGAGGACCTCGCCGGCGACGGTGCCCAGCTCGGCCTGCACGAAACCGGCACCGGCCGGTACCGCGTCCCGGTGCCCGGTGGACAGATCGTCCAGGACGACGACCTCGTGCCCGGCTTCCAGCAGGTGTGCCGCGCACACGCTGCCGACGTAGCCCGCGCCCCCGGTGACGAGCAGCTTCACTCCGGCCCTCCCGCCGTCTCGGTCGATCCCGCCGGCACGGCGGGCCGCTCGGGCGGCACCCCGGTTCCTGCCGGACGGGCGGAGCCTCTCACGGTCCGGCGGTCCGGCCCGCGCGACCCCGGACGCCACTCCGGGCGCCGCAGCGGGCTGCGGCCGGTCGGTCGATCAGATCGCCCGGACCAGCACCGCGTGCGCCACGAGCGGCGCGACGGTGGACGTCTCGCCCTCGGAGGTGGCCGGCACCGGGTCGCCGAACCGGGGGATCGCGCCGACCTCGACGTCGGTGCCCGGCACGATCCCGGCCAGCTTCAGCTCGCCCATCAGGTCGGCGTCGTTCTGCACGTGCTCGGCTATCCGCCGGATCTCCACGCGTCCGCCGCCGCGGCGGGCCAGCTCGTCGAGCCGCTGCAGCCCGACCTCCAGGGTGGGCGGCACGGAGGCCACGGTCGAGGGTCCCTCGGTGCTGCGCTCCAGCTCGTCGAGGCCGGGGATCGGGTTGCCGTAGGGCGAGACGGTGGGCTTGTGGAGCAGCCGGACGAGCTTGCGCTCGACGTCCTCGCTCATGACGTGCTCCCAGCGGCACGCCTCGGCGTGCACCAGCTCCCACTCGAGGCCGATCACGTCGATCAGCAGGCGCTCGGCGAGCCGGTGCTTGCGCATCACCGCGACGGCGCGGCTGCGGCCGTCGTCGGTCAGCTCCAGGTGGCGGTCCCCGGCCACGACGACCAGCCCGTCCCGCTCCATCCGAGCGACGGTCTGGCTGACGGTCGGTCCGCTCTGCCCGAGGCGTTCGGCGATCCGCGCGCGCAGCGGGACGACACCCTCCTCCTCGAGCTCGTAGATGGTCCGAAGGTACATCTCGGTCGTATCGATGAGGTCGTTCACAAGGGGCCCCTTCATTCGATGACCAGTCTACCCAGGTCGACGGTCGGGCATCCCGCGCCCATCCGGGGCAGGATGGGCCGCGTGCCCGGAATCATGGTGGCCCCCGACTTCCTCGCCGGCCTGCTGCCCCCGTCCGCCGGGACCCGCCCGGTGATCCTGGACGTCCGCTGGCGCCTGACCGGCCCGCCCGGGCGCAACGACCACGCCGTGCGCCGCATTCCCGGGGCGGTCTTCGTCGACGTCGACACCGAGCTCGCTGCCGGGCCGTCGGTGCCCGGCCCCGGCGGCCGGCACCCGCTCCCGGAACCGGCCCTCCTGCAGGAGGTGCTGCGCGCGGCCGGGGTCCGGCGCGACGACCCGGGTCAGCTGGTCGTGGCCTACGACGACGCCGACGGCTCGGTCGCCGCCCGCGCCTGGTGGTTGCTGCGCTGGGCTGGCCTGGCCCCGGACCGGATCCGGGTGCTCGACGGCGGCTTCGCCGGCTGGGTGGCGGCCGGGCTCCCGGTGGCCGGCTCCGGCGGCGACGCGACCGAGCCGGAACCGGCACCGGCCGGGGACGTGGTCGTGCGTCCGGGCGGCATGCCGGTGGTGGACGCCGACGGGGCGGCCACGCTCGCCCGGGACGGTGTGCTGCTCGATGCCCGGGCCGGGGCCCGCTACCGCGGGGAGACCGAGCCGGTCGACCCGCGCCCCGGGCACGTGCCCGGGGCGCGGAACGTCCCGGCGGCCGGCAACGTCGGTCCGGACGGGCGCTGGCTGCCGGCCGCGGAGCTCGCCGGCCGCTTCACGGCGGCCGGGGCCGGCCCCGGGACGGCCCGGGTCGGGGCGTACTGCGGCTCCGGGATCAACGCCTGCGCACTGGTGCTCGCGCTGGAGGAGTCCGGGGTGACCGCGCGCGCCGCGCCGGCCGCGCTGTACCCGGGGTCCTGGTCCGAGTGGAGCACGGATCCGGACCGCCCGGCGGCGACCGGTGAGCGGGAGTCCCGATGACGGGCCGGGCCGTGGCCGCGCGGGTGACCGCAGCCGGGTCCCTCGCTTACGGTCCACGGTCATGAACGCGCGCACGTCGGTGATGTGGACGCCGGAGTTCCTCACGTACCAGCTCTCGGACGACCATCCGCTGAACCCGGTGCGGCTGGAACTGATGATGGAGCTGTCCCGCGAGCTCGGCGTGCTCGACGGCGTCGACCTCGTCGCGCCCGAGCCGGCCACCGAGGCCGACCTGACCCGGGCGCACACCCCCGGCTACCAGACGGCGGTGCGGTCGGCGCCGGAGGCGCCGTTCGGCGTCGGGCACGGGCTGGGCACCGCCGACAACCCGATCTTCTTCGGGATGCACGAGGCGGCCGCGCTGATCGCCGGCGGCTCGGTGCGGGCGGCCCGCGAGATCGCCGAGGGCCGGGCCGACCGGGCCGTGAACCTGGCCGGCGGTCTGCACCACGCGATGCGCGACCGCGCCGCCGGGTTCTGCGTCTACAACGACTGCTCGGTGGCGATCGCCTGGCTGCTGGAGCAGGGCTACGAGCGGATCGCCTACGTCGACGTCGACGTGCACCACGGCGACGGGGTCCAGGACGCGTTCTACGACGACCCCCGGGTCATGACGATCTCGATGCACCAGCACCCGCTCACGTTGTGGCCGGGCACCGGGTGGGCCGGCGAGTTCGGCCGGGGCGACGCTGAGGGCTATGCGGTGAACGTCTCGCTGCCGCCCGGCACCGGGGACGCCGGGTGGCTGCGCGCCTTCCACGGCGTCGTGCCCTCGCTGCTGGAGAAGTTCCAGCCGCAGGTGCTCGTCACCGAGTGCGGTGCGGACACCCACGCGGAGGACCCGCTGGCCAACCTGGAGCTGTCGGTGGACGGCCACCGGGCCATCTACCTGGCGCTGCGCGAGCTGGCCGGGAGCACGGCGGGCGGCAAGTGGCTGGTGCTCGGCGGCGGCGGGTACGCGCTGTACCGGGTGGTGCCGCGTTCCTGGACGCACCTGCTCGCCGTCGCGCTGGACCGGGACGTCGATCAGGACCGCACGATCCCCGCGGACTGGACCGCGCTCGCCGCGACCCGGACCCGGGCCCCGCTGCCGGTGTCGATGTCCGACGGTGCCGACCCCGCGTTCGAGCGCTGGGGCGGGTCGTTCGGGGAGCGGGTCGACTCGGCCATCCTGGAGACCCGACGTGCGGTGTTCCCGCTGCACGGACTCGACCCCGACGATCCGCGGGACTGAGCTGAGCGAAGCTTGCCAAGCGACCCCCGGTACCGACCCGGCCGACAGGACGACGACACGCATGCCCGACGAGCAGCCGCACGACCACCCCTACCCCCGGCACTGGGAGGCCGACGTCGTCGCCTCCGACGGCGGGATCGTCCACCTGCGACCGATCCTGCCCGCGGACTCCGACGACCTGCTGGCCTTCCACTCCAAGCTGTCCGACCGCACCCGCTACCTGCGCTACTTCGGTCCCTACCCGCGGATCTCGGCCCGTGACCTGGAGCGCTTCACCGTTGTCGACCACCGGACCCGGGTGGCGTTCCTGGCGCTGCTCGGCGACGAGATCGTCGCCGTCGGCCGGTACGAGGGGCTCACCCCGGGCGGCGGTGCCGCCGCGCAGGAGGGGGCCGGTACCGACCAGCCGGTGAGCTCGGCCGAGGTCGCGTTCGTGGTGCGCGACGACCACCAGGCGCGTGGCCTGGGCTCGATCCTGCTCGAGCACCTCGCGGCCGCGGCCCGGGAGAACGGGCTGTCCCGGTTCGAGGCCGAGGTGCTGGTGGAGAACCACGGAATGGTCCGGGTGTTCCGGGAGGCCGGGTACCAGGTCAAGCGGGCGTTCGCGGAGGGTGTGCTGCACCTGGAGTTCGACATCGACCCGACCGAGCGGTCGATCGCGGTGCGTGACTCGCGCGAGCAGGCGGCCGAGGCGCGCAGCGTGGCGAACCTGCTGCACCCCACGTCGGTCGCGGTGATCGGGGCGTCCGCCGACGAGACCAAGATCGGCCACACGGTGCTGCTGAACCTGCTGAGCGCCGGGTTCACCGGGCCGGTCTACCCGGTCAACCCGGACGCCCGGTCGGTGCGCGGCGTCCGCGCGTACCCGTCGGTGACCGACATCCCGGACGAGGTGGACCTGGCGGTCGTCGCGGTTCCGGCCGCGAACATCGACGAGGTCATGGACTCCTGCCTGGTCAAGGGCGTCAAGGTGCTGGTGGTGATCAGCTCGGGGTTCGCCGACGCGGGCGGCGGCGGCACCGTCGCGGAGCGCCGGCTGGTCGCCGAGGCGCGCGCGCACGGCATGCGGGTGGTCGGCCCGAACGCGCTCGGTGTCGCCAACCCGGAACCGGCCGTCCGGCTCAACGCCACGCTGGCCCCGCACGTGCCCGGGCACGGCCGCACCGGGTTCTTCTGCCAGTCCGGCGCCCTGGGGACCGCGATCCTGGCCAACGCCCGCTCGCGGGGGCTGGGGCTGTCGTCCTTCGTCTCGGCAGGCAACCGGGCCGACGTCTCGGGCAACGACCTCATGCAGTACTGGCAGACGGATCCGGCCACCGACCAGGTCCTGCTCTACCTCGAGACGTTCGGCAACCCGCGCAAGTTCGCCCGGGTGGCGCGCCGGCTGGCCCGCACCAAGCCGATCGTCGCGGTGAAGTCCGGGCGGCACACCGGGCCGCTGCCGTCGCTGGCGTCCGTCTCGACGCCGATCGACGAGGCCAGCGTGCAGGCGTTGTTCGAGCAGTCCGGCGTGATCCGGGTGCAGACCCTGCCGCAGCTGTTCGACACCGCGTTGCTGCTGGCCTACCAGCCGATGCCGGCCGGCCGCCGGGTCGCCGTGGTCGGCAACTCCACGGCGGTGAACCTGCTGGTCGCCGACGGCCTGCTGGACGAGGGGCTGGAGCCGGCCGGGGACCCGGTGGACGTGGGCACCCAGGGATCGCCGGCGGCGTTCGCCGACGCGGTGCGCACCTCGCTGGCCGGCCCGGACGAGCCGGACGCGCTGATCGCGGTGTTCGTGCCGCCGGTCGCGGTGGAGGGCACCGCGCACGCGCACGCGCTGCGCGACGCCGCCGACGGCGCCGGGGTGCCGGTGCTGGCGGTCTTCCTGGCCGTCGAGGGTGTCCCGGCCGAGCTCTCGGTCCTGGACGAGGACGGCAACCCCCGCCGCGGCTCGGTGCCGAGCTACGCCAGCCCGGAACGTGCTACGGCGACGCTCGGCCGGGTCACCCGCTACGCCGAGTGGCGCAACACCCCGGTCGGCGAGTTCGTCGTGCCGGAGGACATCGACACCGAGGCGGCCCGCTCGATGGTCGCCTCGTTCGAGCCGGACACCGAGAACGTGCTCTCCGACGCGGTGGCCGCCCGGCTGCTGGCCTGCTACGGCCTGGACGTCATCACCTTCCGCCGGGTGCAGGGTGTCCAGGCGGCGGTCGCCGCGGCCGAGGAGCTCGGCTACCCGGTGGTGATCAAGGCGACCGCCGACCAGTGGCGGCACCGCGGCGACTTCGTCGGGGTCCGGTTGGACCTGATCTCCGCCGACGCCGTCCGGTCGGCGCACGCCGAGCTGTGCCGGCTCACCGGCTCGGAGGACGTCTACGTGCAGCGGATGGCGCCGAAGGGCACCTCCTGCAAGCTCGAGGTGGTCGACGACCCGTCGTTCGGTTCGCTGCTCGCGTTCGGCCTGTCCGGGATGGCCACCGAGCTTCTCGACGACCGCGCCTACCGGGTGCTGCCGGTCTCCACCGAGGACGCGAAGCGCCTGGTCCGGGCGCCGCGGGCGGCCCCGCTGCTGACCGGTTACCGGGGCACCGCCCCGGTCGACCTGGACGCGCTGGAGGACGTGGTGCTGCGGGTCGGCCGGCTCACCGAGGACATCCCGCAGGTCCGCTCGCTGGCCCTGGACCCGGTGCTCGCCTCGCCCGAGGGCGTGTTCGTCACCGGCGCCCGGGTCACGATCGGCCCCCCGCCGAGCCGCCGCGACGCGGGCCCCCGCCGCCTGGCGTGACCAGCGACCTCTCGCGCCCCGCCCACGACGCCGGGTGGGTCAGGTGCGGAAGGAGACCTGGAGGGTGGGGGTGGAGGTGTCGGCGAAGAAGTCGTTGCCCTTGTCGTCCATCACGACGAACGCCGGGAAGTCCTCGACCTCGATCTTCCAGACCGCCTCCATGCCGAGCTCCGGGTACTCCAGCACGTCGACCTTGCGGATGCAGTCCTGCGCCAGCCGCGCGGCCGGGCCGCCGATCGAGCCCAGGTAGAAGCCGCCGTTCGCGGCGCACGACTCCACGACCTGCTTGGACCGGTTGCCCTTCGCCAGCATCACCAGCGAGCCGCCGGCCTCCTGGAACTGCTGCACGTAGGAGTCCATCCGGCCGGCCGTCGTCGGGCCGAACGAGCCGGACGCGTAGCCCTCCGGGGTCTTGGCCGGGCCGGCGTAGTAGACCGCGTGGTCGCGGAGGTACTGCGGCATCGGCTCCCCGGCGTCGAGCCGCTCGGCGATCTTCGCGTGCGCGATGTCGCGGGCGACCACCAGCGGCCCGGTCAGCGAGAGCCGGGTCTTCACCGGCAGCTGCGAGAGCTGGGCTCGGATCTCGTCCATCGGGCGGTTCAGGTCGACCTGCACGACGTCGCCGGAGAGGTCCTCGGCGAGCGCGTCCGGCAGGTACTGGGCCGGGTCGCGCTCCAGCTGCTCCAGGTACACGCCGGACGGCGTGATCCTGGCCTTGGCCTGGCGGTCCGCCGAGCAGGACACGGCGACGCCGACCGGCAGCGAGGCGCCGTGCCGGGGCAGCCTGATCACCCGGACGTCGTGGCAGAAGTACTTGCCGCCGAACTGGGCGCCGATCCCGAAGTCGCGGGTCAGCTCCAGCACCTGCTGCTCCAGGTCGGTGTCCCGGATCGCGTGCCCCAGCGGGGAGCCCTCGGTCGGGAGGCCGTCCAGGTAGTGCGCCGAGGCGAGCTTGGCGACCTTGAGGTTGTACTCGGCCGACATGCCGCCGACGACGATCGCGAGGTGGTACGGCGGGCAGGCCGCGGTGCCCAGCGAGCGCAGCTTCTCGTCCAGGAACGCCGCGAGCCGCTTCGGGTTCAGCAGCGCCTTGGTCTCCTGGTAGAGGAAGGTCTTGTTGGCCGAGCCACCGCCCTTGGCCATCACCAGGAACTCGTAGAACGGGTCCCGGCCGGGCTTGGCCTGCAGCTCGACCTGGGCCGGCAGGTTGGTGCCGGTGTTCTTCTCGTCCCAGAAGGAGACCGGCGCCATCTGCGAGTACCGCAGGTTCAGCTCCTGGTAGGCCTCGAACACACCGCGGGACACCGCGGCCTCGTCGTCGCCGCCGGTCAGCACGGTCTCGGTCTTCTTGCCGACGACGATCGCGGTGCCGGTGTCCTGGCACATCGGCAGCACGCCGCCGGCCGAGACGCAGGCGTTGCGGAGCAGGTCGGTGGCCACGAACCGGTCGTTGCCGGAGGCCTCCGGATCGTCGATGATCGCGCGCAGCTGCCGCAGGTGGGACGGCCGGAGCAGGTGCTGGATGTCGGTGACGGCGGCGCGGACCAGTCCGGTGATCGTCTCGGGCGGGACCTCGAGGAAGGTCCGGCCGGCAGCCTCGACCGTGGTGCCGGCGGGGAGATCGAGCTCGCGGTACTCGGTGTCGTCCGGGCCGAGCGGGAGCACGTCGGTGTGGTGGAACTCGGGCATGGGCCCAGACGTTACCCGCGCACTCCCGGCCCGGACCTTGGTGGAGACGCAGGTGACGCGGGCTTAACCGGACGGCCCTCCGGTTTTCCGGTAACGTGCGCCACATGCCTGGCTCGATTCTGGGAACCTCGGTCCGCCGCGTCGAGGACGCCGACCTCATCACCGGATACAGCACCTACGTCGGGAACCTGCCGTTCGGTGACTTCGCCCCGCCCACCGTCGGGCACGTCGCCTTCGTCCGGTCACCGCTCGCGCACGCCCGTGTCACCGGTATCGACACCACCGAGGCCGCGGCCGCGCCCGGGGTGATCGCCGTCTACACCGCGGCCGACCTGGACCTGCCCGCGCACCACGGCCTGATGGTGCTCAACCCGGAGCTGCCGCGCCCGCCGCTGGCCACCGACCGGGTCCGGTTCGTCGGCGAGGTGGTGGCGATGGTCGTCGCCGAGACGAAGGCCGATGCGGTCGACGCCACCGAGCTCGTCGAGGTCGACTACGACGAGCTGCCCGCCGTCACCGATCCGGAGGCCGCGCTGGCCGAGGGCGCCGAGCTGCAGTTCCCGGAGCAGGGCAGCAACCTCGCGGCCGGCCTGCGCGCGCCCGACGGGGACCCGCTGGCCGACGCCGAGGTCGTGGTCCGGGCCCGGATGGTGAACCAGCGGGTCGCGGCGGTCCCGCTGGAGGGGAACGCGATCGTCGTCGAGCCCGGGGCCCCGGGAGACGGCGACGGGTACGACCTCACCGTGCACGTCTCCACCCAGATGCCGCACGGCTTCCGCAACCAGCTGTGCGGCGTGTTCGGGCTGGAGCAGGACCGGGTCCGGGTGATCGCCCCGCACGTCGGCGGCGGGTTCGGCGCCAAGGCCGGGGTGCTCGCCGAGCACACCGCGACGATCGGCGCGGCCCGCGCGCTGGGCCGGCCGCTGTCCTGGGTGGAGACCCGCTCGGAGAACCTGGTCTCGATGCCGCACGGGCGCGGCCAGATCGGCTACTACGAGCTCGGCCTGACCCGGGACGGGACGATGACCGGCCTGCGGGCCCGGGTGATCGGCGACGCCGGGGCCTACGCCGGGTTCGGCGGAGCGCTGCCGCTGCACATGACCTACCTGATGGCGCCCGGCGTCTACGACATCGCCCGGGTCCGCTACGACGCGGCATCGGCGCTGACCAACACCACGCCGATGGGTGCGTTCCGCGGAGCCGGTCGCCCGGAGGCGGCCGCGCACCTGGAGCGCCTGGTGGACATCGCGGCCGCCGAGCTGGGGATGGACCCGGTCGAGCTGCGCCGCCGGAACTTCCTGGACCCCGCGGCGTTCCCGCACACCACGCCGGTCGGTGCCGCCTACGATGTCGGCGACTACGACCTGCCGCTGCGCGAGGCGCTGCGCCTGGTCGGCTACCAGGAGCTGCGCGCCGAGCAGGCCCGCCGCCGGGCGGCCGACGAGCCGGTACGGCTGGGCATCGGGATCTCCACCTACGTCGAGGTCACCGCCGGTGGCGGGGGCGGCGAGTACGGCTCGGTGACCGTGCACGACGACGGCACCGCGACCGTCTCGGCCGGGACCTCCGCGCACGGGCAGGGGCACGCGACGTCGTTCTCGATGCTCGTGTCGGACCGCACCGGCATCCCGATGGACAAGATCACCTATGTCCAGTCGGACACCGCGCTGGTGCCGCGCGGCGACGGGACCGGCGGGTCCCGGTCGCTGCAGCTGGGCGGGACCGCGGTGTCCGAGGCCGCGCACGAGCTCTACGACCGGGCCCGCAAGCAGGCCGCCACCCTGCTCGAGGCCGCGACCGAGGACGTCGAGCTCACCGATGCCGGCGAGTTCGGCGTCGCCGGCGTCCCGTCCGGCCCGACGGTGACCTGGGCGCAGCTCGCGACCCGGGCCGCGGAGTCCGGCGAGGAGCTCGCGGTCGGCCTCGACTCCGAGCAGGCCGGGGCGACGTTCCCGTTCGGCGCACACGTGAGCGTCGTCGAGGTGGACACCGACACCGGCCGGGTCACGCCGCGCCGGCACGTCGCGGTCGACGACTGCGGCCGGATCCTGAACCCGCTGCTCGTCGAGGGCCAGCAGCACGGCGGCGCCGCCCAGGGCATCGCGCAGGCGCTCTACGAGCACGTCGTGTTCGACGCCGAGGGCCAGCCGCTGACCTCCAGCCTCGCCGCCTACACGATCCCGACGGCCGCCGACCTGTTCGCGTTCGAGGCATCGACCACCGAGACCCCGACGCACCTCAACTCGCTCGGCGCCAAGGGAATCGGCGAGTCCGCGACGATCGGGTCCACCCCGGCGGTGCAGAACGCCGTGGTCGACGCGATCTCCGACCTCGGGGTACGGCACGTCGACCTGCCCTGCACCCCGGAGCGGGTGTGGCGGGCGATCTCGGCAGCCCGCGCCGGGACCCCCGAGGACGCCTGGCGCGAGCCGCCGGCGGTGTTCGCGGACCTCCCGGTCCGCGGCGGCGGCGGCGCCGACGAGGCCGGCGCGATCTGACGCTCCTGGGGGACGGGAGCGCCGGCGGCTCCCGTCCCCCTGCGAGCGGCGCGGCCCTACCCCCGGCTGTCGGCGCCTGCCGCGGTACCGCAGACTCTGCGCCGTGATGTACCCGCAGACAGCCGAGAGGGGAACCCCGCGATGAGGCTCGCGACGATCCGGACCGCGACCGGGCTGCGGGCCGTGCGGGTGGACGGGGACTCGGCGGTGGAGACCGGCGAGTCCGACGTCCGCGCGCTGCTCGAGCGCCCCGACTGGGCGGACCACGCCGCGCGCGCCGACGGGCCCGTGCACGACGCCGCCGGTCTCGACCACGCGCCGCTCGTCCCGGCTCCCGAGAAGATCATCTGTATCGGGCTGAACTACCGCGACCACGTGCAGGAGATGGGCAACGAGCTGCCCGCCCACCCCACGATCTTCGGCAAGTTCGCGCCGTCGCTGATCGGTGCCCGGGACGAGATCGAGCTGCCGGCGGAGTCGGAGAAGGTCGACTGGGAGGTCGAGCTGACCCTGGTGATCGGGCGCTCGGTCCGGCACGCCGACGAGCAGACCGCGCGCGCGGCGATCGCCGGCTACACGGTGCTCAACGACGTCAGCATGCGCGACTACCAGAACCGCACCAAGCAGTTCCTGCAGGGCAAGACCTGGGAGCACTCCACCCCGCTCGGCCCGGAGCTGGTCACCCCGGACGAGCTGCCCGCCGACCCGGCCGACGCCACGACCGCGCTGCGGATCCACTCCGCGCTCGGCGGCGAGGTCATGCAGGACTCGACGACCGACCAGCTGGTGTTCTCGCCGGTGGACCTGGTCGTCTACCTGTCGACGATCGTGACCCTGAACCCGGGCGACGTGATCGCCACCGGGACCCCGGCCGGCGTCGGGCACGCGCGCACGCCCCCGCGCTACCTGACCGACGGGGCCGAGATCGTCACCGCGGTGCAGGGCGTCGGGGAGTGCCGCAACATCTGCCGGGCCGTCCGGTGACCTCCCGGTGACGGGCTCCGACCCCGGCACCCCGGCGGTCCCGCCGACCCGCGCCGACTCGCTGGCCTGGGCCGCGGACGGGCAGGCGCACCTGCGCGGGTTGATGAGCAGGATGGGTGACGAGGCGTTCGGCGCCCCGTCGCTGCTGGCCGGCTGGACCCGGGCGCACGTGCTCACGCACATCGCCCGCAACGCCGACGCCATGAGCAACCTGCTGCACTGGGCCCGGACCGGTGTCCAGACCCGGGCCTACCGGGACCGGGAGAGCCGGGACGCCGACATCGAGGCCGGCGCCGGCCGCGCGCCCGACGAGATCCGGGCCGACGTCGTCGAGACCTCGGACCGGCTGGCCGACGCCGTCCGGCGGATGCCCGAGAACGCCTGGCGGGCGCGGGTCCGCAACGCCCAGGACGTCGAGATCCCGGCGACCGCGGTGCCGTGGGCGCGGGCCCGCGAGGTGTGGATCCACGCCGTCGACCTCGACGTGGGCGCCTCGTTCAAGGACCTCCCGATCCCGATGCGGCGGGTGCTGGTCGCCGATGTCACCGCGACCCTGGCCACGGTCCCCGGGTGCCCGCGGGTGCGGCTGGAGGAGACCCGTACCCAGCAGGTGCTGGAGTTCGGGCCGGGCCCCACCGTTGCCGGGGATCCGGCGCCGGCCGACCTCGGCACGGTCCGGGGCCGGGCCCCGGACCTGATCGCCTGGCTGCTCGGCCGCCCGTTCGGCAAGGGCCTGCGGACCGCGGGCGGCGACCGCCCCGGGCCGCTGCCGGTCTGGCTCTGATCCTCACCGGCCCTCGAGCTCGTCCAGGCGGGCGGTGGCCCGGCCGAGCTGACGGGCCATCTCGTCCAGCCGGGCCTGCAGCAGCGCCATCTCGGCGGTGAGCACCGCGACCGCTCCCGCCGCGGCCAGCCCGTCCCCGTCGTCCGGGATCCGGCCGAACGCCGAGTCGTCCAGCGGGCGGTCATCCAGCGGGCGGGCGTCCCCGGCTCCGTCGGGCACGGTGCTCGCCACCCCGTCGGGCACGGTGCCCGCCACCCCGGCGGGCTCGGGGCTCGCGGCCCGGGCCCCGATCGGGGCCAGCGGTCCGGGCGCGACCTCGTCGGGCAGCAGGGTCACCCCGGCGAGCCGGGCGAACCGGTCCGGCGTCAGCACCGGGCGGGCGCCCGCGCAGCGCGCGCACACCGGCTCCAACCGCCGCCAGCCGCGCTGCCCGGAGCCGGTGTCGGCCAGGGCCGCCACCGTCGTCCCGCACCGGCACGGGCGCAGCCGGATCGCGCGCACCCGCTGCCGGGCGTAGCGCAGCCCCATCTCGTAACGGCGGAACCGGCCGGACGCCGCGACCTCGAGCAGGACCGCGCCCTGGTGCTCGGGTGCGCAGGCCAGTTCGCGGGCGTCGTCGGGGGAGTGGAAGCAGTAGAAGCCGCAGTCGCACCAGCGGGACGGGCAGGAGTGCCGGCACCCGTGGGCACACATCGCGTCGTCGACCGTGCGGTAGACGTGCGCACGACCGAGCGTGACCCCGCTGAACCCGGCCGTCGTGCCGTCCGCCGAGAGCATCGGGAACGCCAGCTTGTGCCCGTCGAGCGGCCCGGCGGGGAACTCCTGCGGGGTGCGGCGGAAGAGCCCGCGCACGCCGATCAGTCCTCGCGGGCCCCCGAGCGGGCCGGTACCTCGCGGTCGGCAGGCGCCCGCTCGGCGAGATCCGGTTCGGCCTGCGCGGCAGGCGGTGCGGGGGTGGCGCGCCGGTCGGCCTCGTGGTCGACCGCGAATCCCTCGGAGATCTTGCGACCCAGTCTCATGACGCCTCCTGCGATCCGGATCCCGGGCGGCCCCGGGTGTGTCCGCCGTCACCAGGCTGACCGGTCCGGCCCCTGTTGTCCAGCGCGGAACGGGTGAGGCGGGACCCGCGGCGACCGGATCACATCCGGCGCCGCGCGGGGCGGCGGTAACGTCACCGCCGGTGCACGACGGGTTGCCGGGGGTGGATCGGATGCGGGGCGCCGCGCGATACGGGATCGAGCACGAGCTGGCGTTGCTCCGGGCGGACGGATCGCTCGCCGACTTCACCTCGCTGACCCACGCCGAGGTCGCGGCCGTGATCGAGGAGCTGCCGGGGGACCCGGCCGACCACGCCGACCTGCGGGTGGGGGACGCCGGCATCCGGCAGAAGCGCTGGTACGCCGAGGGCTACGAGCGGCTCGACGAGCACGGTGGCCTGGTCCGGTTCGACCCGAAGGGCATCGAGATCCGGACCCGGGTGCACGACGACGTCGACGCCGTCGCCGCGGCGCTGGCCCGGGACGCGCGCGAGCTCGGCACCGTCGCCGCCCGGCACGGGCTGCACCCGGTCGCGATCGGCTTCCACCCGTACCGGTCGGCGTACCGGCTCGACCCACCGCCGAACGCGTACGAGCGGGCGCTGATGGCGGGCTCGCCGGAGGAGCGCACCGCGCACCTGCACATGCTCACCTGGGGCCCGGACATGAACCTGTCGTTCCCGGAGTGCGGCGCCGACCCCGGCCTGCTGGTCGACGCCGCCGCCAAGCTGACCGCCTACAGCCCCTTCCTGGTGCCGTGGTCGTTCTCCGCGCCGTTCCGGGACGGCCGGGTCTGGGGCGGGCCGTCCGCGCGGACGTCCTGGCGGACCGGCCCGCGCCCGGCCGCCCTGGCCTACCTGGAACCGGGCACGCCGCTGGTGCCCAGCGACCCCGGGCTGACTCGGCACGCCGGGATCCCGGTGGAGGTCGGCCGGATCGAGTTCAAGGCGTTCGACGCCGTCCCGGCGCTGGCCGAGGAGGACCCGGGCGATCCGGAGGGGGCCGATCCGGGCCTGCTCCCTGCGTTGCTGAGCCTGCTCACCGGCGTCCTGCTCGACGACACCCTGCCCGAGCGGCGGCACGTCCCGGACGCCGCCGCGCACCGCCGCTCGGCGGCGCACGGCTGGTCCGATCCGGCGGTGCGGGCCGGGTCGCTCGCCGTCCTGGACGCGGCCGCGGCCGCGCTGCGCGGTGACCCGGCCCACACCGCCCGCCTCGACCTGCTGCGCGAGCGCCTGGGCCGGGACCACACCCCGGCGGCCCGGATGCTGGCCCGGTACCGCGCCGGCGGCGGGATCCCCGGCATCCCCGACCCCGCCCGCCCGGCCGCTCAGCTGTAGGAGTGCTCAGCTGTAGGAGTGCTCCGGCGCCGGGTACTCGCCACCGCGGACGTCCGCGGCGAACGCCGCGGCGGCCTCGTGCAGCACCCCGCCGACGTCGGCGTAGCGGCGCACGAACCGCGGCACCTTCCCGCGGTTCATCCCGGCCATGTCCGACCAGACGAGCACCTGGGCGTCGCAGTCCGGGCCGGCGCCGATCCCGACCGTCGGGATCCGCAGCTCGGCGGTGACCCGCTTGGCAACGTCGGCCGGGACCAGCTCCAGGACCACCGCGAACGCGCCCGCCTCCTGCAGCGCCAGCGCGTCCTCGACGAGCCGGTCCGCGGCGTCACCGCGGCCCTGGATCCGGAAACCGCCGAGCGCGTGCTCGCTCTGCGGGGTGAAGCCCAGGTGCGCCATCACCGGCACCCCGGACGCGGTCAGCGCCTCCACCTGGGGCGCGAACCGGGCGCCGCCCTCCAGCTTCACCGCGTGCGCGCCGGCCTCCTTCATGAACCGGAACGCCGTCTCCTGCGCCTGGCCGGGCGAGACCTGGTAGCTGCCGAACGGGAGGTCGGCGACGACCAGCGCGCTGCGGGCGCCGCGGACCACCGCCCGGGTCAGGGGCAGCAGTTCGTCGGTGGTGACCGGGATGGTGTTGTCGTGGCCGAACACGTTGTTGCCGGCCGAGTCGCCGACCAGCAGGACCGGGATGCCGGCGTCGTCGAAGATCCCGGCCGAGTAGACGTCGTAGGCCGTCAGCATCGGCCAGTGCCGCCCCTCCTGCTTCCACTGCAGCAGGTGGTGGACGCGGGTGCGCTTCGGCGGGGCCGTGGGGGCCCGGTAGGGCGACTCGACCTCGCCCGCGCTTCGCTCTGTGCTCACCAGTGAGCTCCTTCCGTGCCTCGAGGCCCGTGCTCGTCACGGGTCCCCGGGTTCGCCGTCGGTGGCGGACGCCAGGGTGGCAGTACTGCGACGCAGCGGGACCGCGGTGTGGGGACGCTCACTGGCGCCGGCCCCGGCCGCGGCGAGGTACCCGCCGGATCCCGACCGTCGGTACCGGCTGGCATGCTCGCGGTCATGCTCCCCCGACTGCTCCGCCCGCGTGGCTCCGGAGCCGCCAACGCCCCCGGATCATTCACACCGGTACGCCCGTGGGCGCACCCGGCGCGGCGGCGCGGGCGGCTCGTGGGGATGGTGGCGCTCGGCGCGGCGGCGCTGGTGCTGGTCGCATCGTGTGCCGGTCCGGGCCCGGCCGGGGGCGAGGCGCAGCCCGCGCAGGAGCCGCCGGAGCTGGCGAAGTTCTACGACCAGCAGCTCGCCTGGGGGCCGTGCGCCGACTACGCGCCGACCTCGACGGTGGCCGACGCCTTCACCGACCCGCAGCTGGACTGCACCCGGGTCACCGTGCCGCAGGACTACGCGCAGCCCGACGGCGAGACGATGGAGATCGCGCTGCTGCGGAAGAAGGCCACCGGCAACAAGGTCGGGTCGCTGTTCGTCGACCCGGGCGGCCCCGGCGGGTCCGGTACCGCGTTCGCCGCGCAGCAGATCCCGACCTGGTCGACCACCCCGCTGGGGGACCGGTTCGACGTGATCGGCTTCGACCCGCGCGGCACCGGCGCGAGCCGCCCGGCGATCCAGTGCCTGACCGACCAGGAGGCCGACCAGGAGCGGGAGAAGGACTTCACCGACCCGTCCCCGGCCGGGGTCGCGGCTGCCGAGGCCAACGCCGAGCAGTACGCCGACCGCTGCACCGAGCGCACCGGCGCGGACGTGCTGGCGAACGTCGGCACCCGGGACGTCGCCAAGGACATGGACGTCATGCGGGCCGCCGTCGGCGACCAGAAGATGACCTACGCCGGGTTCTCCTACGGCACCGAGCTGGGTACCGCCTACGCCGAGGCGTTCCCGCAGAACGTGCGGGCGCTGCTGCTGGACGGGGCGATCGACCCCACCCAGACGACCATCGAGTCCTCGGTGTCCCAGAACGCCGGCTTCCAGCTGGCCTTCGACAACTTCGCGAAGGACTGCACCAGCCGGCCGAACTGCCCGCTGGGCACCGACCCGGGGCAGGCCACCCGGGCGTTCCAGACGATCATGCAGCAGCTGATCGACAAGCCGGTGCCGGTCGGGGACGGGCGCACGCTGAACTTCACCGACGCCCAGACCGGCGTCAGCACGGCGCTGTACGTGTCCGAGTACTGGCCGATCCTGCAGCAGGGGATCTCCGAGGTCGCGAACGGCCAGGGCCGGATCCTCAAGATCCTCGCCGACACCTACCACGAGCGCGACGAGCAGGGCCGCTACTCGAACATGCTGCAGGCGTTCCAGGCGATCAGCTGCGTGAACCAGCCGCCGGTCACCGACCCGGCGGAGGTCCGGGAGCTGGCCGAGCGCTCGGACCAGGCCGCGCCGTTCCGCTCCACCGGCCGCGCTCCGGTGGCGGCGAAGGACCCGT
Source organism: Pseudonocardia nantongensis (assembly GCF_046546495.1). Classification (NCBI taxonomy): domain Bacteria; kingdom Bacillati; phylum Actinomycetota; class Actinomycetes; order Pseudonocardiales; family Pseudonocardiaceae; genus Pseudonocardia; species Pseudonocardia nantongensis. The sequence goes on from NZ_JBKGXT010000025.1 coordinate 51,458, forward strand.
GCGCGTTCTGGCCGGTCCCGCCGACCAGCGAGCCGCACGTGCCGAACGTGCAGGGACTCCCGCCGGCCCTGGTGGTGTCGGTCACCGGTGACCCGGCGACGCCGTACCAGGCCGGTGTCGACCTCGCCGAGCAGCTCGGCGGGAGCCTGCTCAAGGTCAACGGCGAGCAGCACACCGCCGCCCTGCAGGGAGACCCCTGCATCGACAAGCTGGCGATCGACTACCTGGTCGACCTGAAGCTGCCCCCGGAGGATGCCGAGTGCACCCTCCCGTCGACCTGAGCCGGCCGGGCCGGTGCACGGGCCCCCGTCGGGGGCCCGTGCACCCCGGAAACCTCCGCGTAACACCGGGTTCCTAGGCTCCGCCGCATGGACCGCCAGCAGGAGTTCGTCCTCCGCACGCTCGAAGAGCGCGACATCCGTTTCGTCCGGTTGTGGTTCACCGACGTGCTCGGGTACCTCAAGTCGGTGGCGATCGCGCCGGCCGAGCTGGAGGGCGCCTTCGCGGAGGGCATCGGCTTCGACGGCTCGGCCATCGAGGGCTTCGCCCGGGTCTACGAGTCCGACATGGTCGCCAAGCCGGACCCGTCGACGTTCCAGGTGCTGCCCTGGGAGTCCGCCGGCGAGCACTACTCGGCCCGGATGTTCTGCGACATCGCGATGCCGGACGGCTCGCCGTCCTGGGCGGACCCGCGGCACGTGCTGACCCGCGCGCTGAACAAGGCGGGGGAGGCCGGGTTCACCTGCTACGTGCACCCGGAGATCGAGTTCTACCTGCTGCGCGACCTGCCTGACGACGGCTCCCGGCCGGTCCCGGCCGACTCCGGCGGGTATTTCGACCAGGCCAGCCACGACGTGGCCCCGCACTTCCGGCGCAACACCATCGAGACGCTGGAGTCGATGGGCATCTCGGTGGAGTTCAGCCACCACGAGGGCGGCCCCGGGCAGCAGGAGATCGACCTGCGCTACGCCGACGCGCTGACCATGGCCGACAACCTCATGACGTTCCGCTACGTCGTGAAGGAGGTCGCGCTGACCCAGGGCGTGCGGGCGTCGTTCATGCCGAAACCGTTCTCCGAGCACCCCGGCTCGGCGATGCACACGCACTTCTCGCTGTTCGAGGGCGACTCCAACGCCTTCCACGACCCGGACGACCCCTACGAGCTGTCCGAGACCGGCAAGGCGTTCGTCGCCGGCGTGCTCCGGCACGCCCGGGAGATCACCGCCGTCACCAACCAGTGGGTCAACTCGTACAAGCGGCTGATCGTCGGCGGGGAGGCACCGACCGCGGTCTCCTGGGGGCACGCGAACCGGTCCGCGCTGGTCCGGGTGCCGATGTACTCGCCGGGCAAGTCGTCGTCGCGCCGGATCGAGGTCCGCACGCTGGACTCGGCGTGCAACCCCTACCTCGCCTACGCGGTGATCCTCGGTGCCGGGCTGACCGGCGTGCAGAAGGGCTACGAGCTCCCGCCGCCGACCGAGGACGACGTCTGGGCGCTGACCGACACCGAGCGCAAGGCGCTGGGCTACGAGCAGCTGCCGCAGAACCTGACCGAGGCGCTCGACATCATGGAGCGCAGCGAGCTGGTCGCCGAGTACCTGGGCGAGCACGTCTTCGAGTTCTTCCTGCGGAACAAGCGCGCCGAGTGGGACGCCTACCGGCGGAACGTGACCCCGCACGAGCTGGCCACGTATCTTCCGGTGCTGTGACGACTTTCGACGACGAGATCGTTCTCGGTCCGCTCCCCAAGGGGATCACGCGGGCCGGTGAGGGCCAGTACAAGCGGGTGTGGAACGTGCTGGGCCACACCTACTGGGCCAAGGCGGTGAGCGAGACCAGCTTCGCCTTCGAGACGCTCGATCCGCCCGGCACCGGGGTGCCGCCGCACGTGCACACCACCCAGGACGAGCACATCCACGTCCTCGACGGCGTGTTCACCCTCTACCTGGACGGGCAGTGGGAGAAGGCCGGGCCGGGCGACACCGTGCTGATGCCCAAGGGCCTGCCGCACGCCTACTACAACAAGGAGTCCGGTGACGCCCGGGCGCTGTTCTGGGTGAGCCCGGCCGGTCGGCTGGCGGCCTTGTTCGACCAGCTGCACGACCTCACCGACCCGGCCGAGGTGGTCCGGGTCTCGGCGCTGCACGACGTGGACTTCCTGCCGCCGGGATCGGTGCCCGGCGCGGACTGACCGGACCGGGGCCGGGTCACCGCACGTTCCCGGACGCCCGGTGGTAGCCGGAGAAGATCGCGTCCAGCTCGTCGTCGGTGATCACGTCGGCGAGCCGGTCGAAGCCGTCCGGGGCGCGCCGCTCCACCTCGTCGATCACCATCTCGGGTCCGCCGGTGCGGTTGCGCAGCACCACGTCGGCGGTGACCGGCAGCCGTTCGTCCTGGTAGGCGAGCAGCGCCGTCGACGGGTCCGGGGCCGCGGCGAGGTGCCGGGCCAGCGCCTCGGCGTCCAGGACCGCCTGGCCCGCGCCGTTGGAGCCCATCGGGAACATCGGGTGCGCGGCGTCGCCGAGCAGCGTGATCCGCCCGTGCGTCCAGTGCGGGAGCGGATCGCGGTCGCACATCGGGAACTCGAAGATCTCCGGTGTGGCGGCGATCAGCGCCTGGTGGTCGACGTCGTCGAGGTGGAACCGGCGGGCGTGGGAGAGCGCGACCGCGTGCTCGGCCGGGCGGGACCAGTCCTGGCGCTGCGGGGGCGGGTCGCCGTCGGCGCCGGTGGCGATGCAGACCGCCCAGTTCATCAGCGACGTCCCCGGCCCGTCCCCGGCGCCGACCGGGTAGACGACCAGCTTCGCGGCGGTACCGCCGGCGACGATCATCGACCGGCCGCCGCGGAAGTCCGGCCACGGCGTCGCGCCGCGCCACATGGTCACCCCGTTCCAGCGGGGCGGGCCCTCGTCCGGGAACAGCCCGGCCCGGACGGCCGAGTGGATCCCGTCAGCGGCGACCAGCACGGCACCGCTCGCCGCCGGCAGCGCTGGGTCGGCGAACCGCACGTGCACCCGGTCGCCGTCCTGGTCGGTGGCGACGACCCGGTGCCCGGTGCGGATCGCGTCCGGCCCGAGGCGCTCCCGGACGGCGTCGGCGAGCATCCGGTGCAGCCGGCTGCGATGCCCGGCGACCTGGGGCAGCGCGAACCCGGCCGCGACACCGCAGGGCCTGCGCAGGACCGGCAGGCCCAACCGGTGCGCGTAGGTCAGCTCGGCGGTGGACACCCCGATGCCGGTGAGCGCGTCGAGCAGGCCGAGGTCGTCGAGCACCCGGACGGCGTGCGGCAGCAGGTTCAGGCCGACCCCGAGCTCCCGGTCGCCGCGGCCCTGCTCGTACACCGTCGCGCCGATCCCGCGCCGGTGCAGCTCCAGCGCGGTCACCAGCCCCCCGATGCCGCCCCCGACGACGATCACGTCCGACATCCGGTTTCCCTCCATCGACCGGCCCGACTCACCGGTGACCCTGCCCCCTATGCCCCGTCCCGACAACACTCGCCGGTGCGGGCTGCGCGGCAGGACCGGCCCGGGATGGGGCAGGATCGACTCCCGTGATGGATCGGCGGACGGGGACGTCGCTGGCCCGGCTGGGCTTCACCGGTCCGGGGGCGGGGGACACCCTGCGCACGCTCGGCTGGTGGAACGGCGACGGCCCGGCCGCCGGCTGCGAGGAGATCATGTGGGCGCTCGCCCGCAGCCCCGACCAGGAGCTGGGGCTGCGCGCCGTCGAGCGGCTGTCCCAGACCGAACCGTGGCCGGAGATCGACGAGGCGCTCCGCTCCGACCGCGGGCTGCGCGGGCGGCTGTTCGCGACGCTCGGGTCGTCCACCGCGCTCGGCGATCACCTGATCGCGCACCCGGACCGGTGGCCGCTGCTGGCCGACACCACGGAGCGGCGGAGCCCGCCGCCGGACCTGGCCCGCCGCACGGCGACCCTGCTGCAGGCGGTCGGGGCGGACCCGTTCGCGCCGCCGCCCGGCACCGCCGGTGGGGCATGTGCCACGGTGACCGGCGCCGACGCCGCCGTCGCGCTGCGGACCGCCTACCGCGACGAGCTGCTCGGCCTGGCCTCGGCCGACCTGGCCGCCGTCGGGGACCCGGGCCTGCCGATGATGGAGGTCGACGACGTCGCGGCCCAGCTGGCCGACCTGGCCGAGGCCGCGCTGGCCGCGTCCCTGGCGGTGGCGGCCGCAGAGCTGGACCCGCCGGACGAGCTGCGGCTGGCGATCATCGGGATGGGCAAGTGCGGCGGCCGGGAGCTGAACTACGTCTCGGACGTCGACGTGATCTTCGTCGCCGAGCCGGGCGGCGAGCTGACCCAGCAGGCGACCCGGCTGGCGTCGCGGGTGATGCGGCTCGCCGGTGACGCCTGCTTCGAGGTGGACGCGAACCTGCGCCCGGAGGGCCGGCACGGTGCGCTGGTCCGGACCCTGGACGGGCACGTCACCTACTACAAGCGCTGGGCGAGGACCTGGGAGTTCCAGGCGCTGCTCAAGGCGCGCCCGATCGCCGGGGACCCGGTGCTGGGCCGGTCCTACATCGACGCGCTCGCCCCGCTGGTCTGGCAGGCCTCGGCCCGCGACGACTTCGTCGCCGAGGTGCAGGCGATGCGCACCCGGGTGGTCGACAACCTCCCCTCCGACCAGCGCGAGCGCGAGCTGAAGCTGGGCCGCGGCGGGCTGCGTGACGTCGAGTTCGCCGTCCAGCTCCTGCAGCTGGTGCACGGGCGCACCGACGACACCCTGCACTCGGGCAGCACCCTGGAGGCGCTGGCCGCGCTGGCGGCCGGTGGCTACGTCGGCCGTGACGACGGCGCCAACCTGGCGGCCTCCTACCGGTTCCTGCGGCTGCTCGAGCACCGGCTGCAGCTGCAGAAGCTGCGCCGCACCCACCTGCTGCCGCGTCGCGACGACACCGACGGGCTGCGCTGGCTGGCCCGCTCGGCGCGGATCCGGCCGGACGGCCGGCGCGACGTCGTCGGGGTGCTGGTCGCGGAGTGGCAGCGCAACGCGCGCCGGGTCAGCCGGCTGCACGAGAAGCTGTTCTACCGGCCGCTGCTCTCGGCGGTGTCCCGGCTGGCCGGCGAGGACGCCGACGCGGTGCTCTCCCCGGCGGCGGCCCAGGCCCGGCTCAAGGCTCTCGGCTGGGCGTCCCCGGAGGGCGCGCTGGGGCACCTGCGGGCACTCACCGGCGGGGTCTCGCGGGCCGCGGCGATCCAGCGGACGCTGCTGCCGGTGCTGCTCGACGAGCTGGCCGTCAGCCCGGACCCGGACCGCGGGCTGCTCGCCTACCGCCGGGTGTCCGAGGCGCTCGCCGACACCCCGTGGTACCTGCGGCTGCTGCGCGACGAGGGTGCCGTCGCCCAGCGCCTGATGATCCTGCTCGGCACCTCGGCGCTGGTCCCGGACCTGCTGGCGCGCGCGCCCGAGGTGCTGCGGATGCTGGCGACGTCCTCGTCCGGGCAGAGCCCGGAGCTCACCCGGGACCCGGTGGAGGTGTCGGTCGCGCTGCGCACGACGGTGGCCCGCCAGTCCACGCCGGAGGCGGCGGTGGCCTCGGCACGCTCCTACCGGCGGCACGAGATGCTCCGGATCGCCTGTGCCGACCTGCTCGGCCTGCTCGAGGTCGACGCCGTGTGCACCGCGCTGACCTCGGTGAACGAGGCGGTGCTCGCGTCGACGCTGGACGCGGTGCTGCGTGCGCAGAGCGAGCGGAAGGCCACCATCTCGGTGATCGGCATGGGCCGGCTCGGCGGCGGCGAGTGCAGCTACGGCAGCGACGCCGACGTCATGTTCGTCTGCGCGCCGGTCGAGGGCGTCGGTGACCACGAGGCGGTCCGCTGGGCCACCCAGGTCGTCGAAGGGGTCCGACGGCTGCTGGGCTCGCCCAGCCCGGACCCGGAGCTGCCGGTGGACGCCGACCTGCGCCCGGAGGGGCGCTCCGGGCCGATGGTGCGGACCCTGGCGTCCTACCGGGAGTACTACGCGCGCTGGGGCGAGACGTGGGAGGCGCAGGCGCTGCTGCGGGCCCGCCCGATCGCCGGGGACAGGGCGCTGGCCCGCGAGTTCACCAACCTGATCGACCCGATCCGCTACCCGGCCGAGGGCATCGCCGACACCGCGGTCGCCGAGATCCGCCGGATCAAGGCCCGGGTGGACGACGAGCGGCTGCCCCGGGGCGCGGACCGCGGCACGCACACCAAGCTCGGCCACGGCGGGCTCGCCGACGTCGAGTGGACCGTGCAGCTGCAGCAGCTGCAGCACGCCGGGGACGTGTCCGGGCTGCGCACCACCGCGACCCTGGAGGGGCTGCGGGAGGCGACCGAGGCCGGCCTGATCGACCCGGAGGACGCGGCCGAGCTGGAACAGGGCTGGCGGACCGCGACCAGCGCCCGCAACGCGATCATGCTGGTCAAGGGCAAGCCCGGCGACCAGCTCCCGCGCTCGGGGCGGGAGCTGGCCGCGGTGGCCGTCGCGCTGGGCTACCGGCCCGGCGGCGACCCGGGGGTGTTCCTCGACGACTACCGGCGCACCACCCGGCGGGCCCGGGGCGTCGTCGAGCGGGTGTTCTACGGCTTCGCCCCGTGAGTGGTTATCGAGGTCCTGGCCGCGTTATTCACTCACGGGCGCGCAGCGCCGCGGCGACCCACTCGAACGCCGGGATCGCCGGCTCGCGCCGCGGCCAGCTGTTGAGCACCCCGAGCAGGGTCCAGTACCGCTCCACCCGGCGGTCGGCGAACAGCTCGATCGTCTCCGCGGCCCGGACCCGGGCGGCGGCGTCGAGATCGGCGACGCCCGAGATCCGTGCCAGCACCGCGGCCGCCTCGGCCGAGGCCGGGTCGACGCCGGCCGCCTCGGCGGGCCCCGCGTGCTCGGCCACCTCGGCGGGGTCGAGCTGCCGCTCGTGGTGCACCGGCTCGGTCGAGCCGGCGACGGCCATCTCCCGGCAGCGGGCCCGGAAGCCCGGGTCGCGGACCAGCTCGGCCAGCTCCACCCAGGCTCCGACCTGCTCCGGGCTGGGGTCGTCGGGCAGCTCGGTGGGCAGGCTGCGCATCGCCTCGGCGATGCCGGCGCCGGGCGCGTCCGGGTCGGTCCCGGCGAACGCCTCGGTCACGAACTCGTCGATCAGGGCCTGCCGCTCGCCGGCGGACAGGCGGGCCAGGTCGTTCATCAGGGTCACGCTCCTCTCATCGGGATGATCGCCGGTCCGGGCGAGCAGCGCGCACACCGCACGCTGCGCCTTCAGCTCCCGGATCCGGCCGTCCAGGGCCCGGACGTGCGCGGACGCCACCTCGCCGACCCCCCGCCGGCGGGACAGCACCGCGCGCACCTCGGTCAGGCCCAGCCCCAGCTCGCGCAGGGTCCGGACCAGGTCGAGGCGGGCCACGGCGGCCGCGTCGTACACCCGATGACCCGACGCGCTGCGGTCCGAGGGCACCAGGTCCTCGTCCGACCAGAAGCGGATCGTGCGCACCGGTACTCCGGTACGCCGGGCCAGCTCGCCGATCGTCAGCAGCACGGGGTGATCATGGGTGGGCGTCGCGGTCACGGGAAGAGCGTCGCTGGTTCCAGCCACTGGAGGTCAAGTGCGAATCGGATTCGGTGTCCCGCAGTTCGGAGCGGCGGCCGCCCGCGCCGACCGGACCGCGGAGTTCGCGGCGGGCGCGGAGGAGCGCGGTGCGGCGAGCCTGTGGGCCGGGGACCGGCTGCTCGCCGCGGTCGACCCGCGGGTCGGCTACGCGGGCGGCGACACGGTGCCGGCCGAGTTCCGGGCGGCGCACGACCCGCTGGCGCTGCTCACCGCGGCCGCGACCGCGACGTCGCGGGTGCTGCTCGGCACCAGCACGCTGAACGCCCCCTGGTACCCGGCGGCGCTGCTGGCCCGCCAGGTCGCCACGGTCGACAACCTCTCCGGCGGCCGGCTGCTGCTGGGGCTGGGCACCGGCTGGTCGCCGGAGGAGTACGAGGCGGTCGGCGTCCCGATGGCCGAGCGCGGCGCCCGGCTCGACGAGGCGCTCGACGTCTTCGGCACCTGGTGGCACGACGAGCCCGTCGCCCACGAGGGCCGGTTCGCGACGATCCCGCCCTCGCACGTGCAGGCCAAGCCGCGCGGCGTGCCGGTCTACCTGGCCGGGTTCGCGCCGCGGGCCCGGCGCCGGATCGCCGAGCGCGCGGACGGGTTCCTGCCGGTGGTGACGCCGTCGGTGCGGGACCTGGACGCCGCCGTCTCGACGCCGTGGGCGCAGCTGCGCGCCGCCGCCGCCGAGGCCGGGCGCGATCCCGGCGCGATCGGCGCGGTGCTGCGGGTGAACCTGCCGGCCGGCTCGACGGCCGCCGACGCGGTCACCACCCTGCACAGGGTCCGCGACGAGACCGACGTCGAGCACGCGTTCGTCGACCTGATGTACGTGACCGCCGACCACGACGAGGCGCTGGCGCTGGTCGAGGAGATCGTCACCGCGGTGGCCTGACCGGGCCGCGGGTGCCGGGCGCCCCGCTGGTTCACTGGACGCCGTGGGTCCTTCCGAGTTGATCACCCGCGGCTACGAGCTGGTCGCGGCCCGACCGGCGTCGCTGCTGGCGGCGTTGCTGGCGCTCGTGGTGGTGGCCTGGCGGCCGAGCTGGCGGCTCACCCGCACCGCGGTGACGATCGCGCACGAGGGCGGGCACGCGCTGGTCGCGGTGCTGGTGGGGCGGGGCCTGAGCGGGATCCGGCTGCACGCCGACTCGTCCGGCGTCACCCACTCGACCGGGGCCGGTCGCGGGCCGGGCGTGGTCGCGATGTTCCTCGCCGGGTACGTCTTCCCGCCGCTGCTCGGTCTGGGCGGCGCGGTGCTGGTCGCCACCGACCTCGCCGGCCCGACGCTCTGGACCGGCGTGGCGCTGCTCGCGGCGACGCTGCTGCAGATCCGCAACCTCTACGGCGGCCTCGTCGTCCTGGTGAGCGGGGGGCTGCTGGTGCTGGTCGCGGTGCGCGCCGGCGAGGACCTGCGGACCGGGTTCGCCGCCGCGCTGTGCTGGTTCCTGCTGTTCGGCGGGGTGCGGGCCGCTTCCGAGCTGCGTCGCGGACGCCGGTACGGCCGCCTGCGGCACTCCGACGCCGACCGGCTGGCCGAGCTGACCCCGCTCTCCGGCGGGGTGTGGGCGGCGTTCTTCGTGCTCGCCGCGGTGCTCGCGGCGGCGGCCGCCGGTTGGGTCGTCTTCGCTCCGGGCGGTGCGCCCGCCTGACCGGGCTGTCAGGATCGGCTGCATGGCAGAGGACTTCAACGCCCGCGTCGTCCGCGAGTTCCGGGAGAACGCCGGGAAGGTCGGTCCGCCCTTCACCGGGCTCCCGATGGTCCTGCTGCACCACGTGGGCGCGCGCAGCGGGACCGAGCGGATCACCCCGGTGCGCTGGTTCGCCGACGGCGATCGCCGGTTCGTGGTGGCCTCCGCAGCGGGTGCCCCCACGCATCCGGCCTGGTATCACAACCTGATGGCGACCCCGGACGTCGTCGTCGAGATCGCCGACGGGGACGGGAACGTCGAGACGACGCCGGTGCACGCCGAGGACCTGACCGGTGACGAGCGGGACCGGCTCTGGAACCGGATCCTCGAGAACGAGGGCGGGTTCGCCGCCTACCAGCGCAAGGTCGAGGGGATCCGGACGATCCCGCTGGTGGCGCTCGTCCCGCGCTGACCTCCCGACCGCTGCGGCGTCGCGGCGTCCGGAATGGCAGGGTCCGGGTATGACGATCACTCTCGAGCAGGCTCAGACCATCACCGCCGCGGCGCTGGCGCACGGCACCGACCAGGGGTTCAACCCGCTGACGGTGGCCGTGCTCGATCCGGGCGGCGCGATCGTCGCGCTGGCCCGCCAGGACTACTCCGGCTACCTGCGCCCGGATCTGGCCGTCGGCAAGGCCAACGGCGTGCTCGCGCTGGGGATGACCAACCGGGCCATCGCCGCGCGCGCCGCGGACTCGCCGGAGTTCTTCACCTCGGTGGCGAACCTGGCCGGCGGGAAGATCTTCTCGGTGCCGGGCGGGGTGTTCGTGCGCGACGCCGCCGGGACGCTGCTGGGCGCGGTCGGCGTGACCGGTGACGCCTCGCTGAACGACGAGGCCGCCGCCGTCGCGGGGATCCAGGCGGCCGGGCTGGTCGCCGTCACCGGCGCAGAGTGACGCCGACACTCCGGTTGCTGCGGTCCGGTAGCTGCGGTCCGGTGGTTGCCGGGAGCCCCGCCGGTCCGGATTCGAGCCGCACCCCCGGGCGACAGAGTCAGCCCGGGGGCGCGGAGGGAACACGACCCTGCCGCCGAGGAAGGGCCGTGCACGTTCGTGGTCGCGCGGCTGTGGCGCGAGGGTGGTGCGTGGTGACCGGTTCGGGTGCCGGGGCGGGCGGGTCACGGTCACGGAGGGCGGCGACGCCGGTCAGGGTGTCACCCCTTGTGACCTGGAACACGGTACTTCGGAGTCAACCAGCCACAGGCCACCCGTGTCAACGGATCCGCGTCCGCGGGCGGGAAGCGGATCACTGGACCGATCCTGCGTCGCGGACCGCGGCGCATCGGGGGGAACCCGGAATCCGGCTCAGGGACCCCGGATCGGGTGTGCCGGGGCGTTTCACGCATGCCCGGCCGCCCGTACGGGTCTACTCTCGGCAGACGTTTCGTCCGGCAGCCGGCCGGTCACTCGGTGTCAGGCCGGCCGAACCGGTCGCCAAGGAGGGTCCGTCGGGGGACGGTCCGGAACAAGGAGGAGACATCATGCTGTGGACCATTCTCGGCTGGCTCGTGCTGGGCCTCGTCGCGGGCTTCGTCGCCCGCGCCGTCGTCCCGGGCAAGGACGACATCGGCATCGTGCGCACGATCCTGCTCGGTCTCGCGGGCTCGGTCGTCGGTGGCCTCGTCGTCAGCCTCTTCACCGGCTTCCAGAGCTTCTCGCCCTCGAGCTGGATCGGCTCGATCATCGGCGCGATCGTCGTGCTGATCGTCTACAACAAGGTCACCGGGCGCAAGCAGGTCAGGGGCTAGTCCGGGTCCTGCTCGCGGCGCCGTCCGGTCCGTCCGGGCGGCGCCGACGTGTGTCCGGGGTGGTTCCCGGACGACGGTCGCCGGCCCCGCGCCGGGGCCGCAGCCGGCGTGGCGTGCTGCTGCGAGTCCGCCCCGGACGTTGCGCTCAGCCGGCCGGCGGTGCGGGATCCCGTTCGGCGGCGGCGCGCTCGGCCCGCCCGGGTACGGCGTGATCGGCGCGTCCCCGTTGTCGGTGACCTGGACGGGCGTCAGGTCCTCGGTGCCCGCCCCGGCGATCCGGCTCACCTTCACCCCGGAGATCCGACCTTGACGCTCTGCGGCGTGACGCCGGGCTGGGCCCCGCCCTCCTCCCCGGATAACCCCCGCACAGAGCGGTGACCCCGGCCTGACCGAAGCCAGACCGGGGTCACGAGGGGAAGTAAGGGCGCCCGACCGGGACCGGTGTACGTGACTACTCCAAGAACCCCGGCCGGGCGCCGGAACGAGAGAGTAGCCGCTGGTCGTGTGACCCGGTTAGCTGGCGTTACAGCTGACCACCGCGAACTGCCCGGTCGAGGTGTTCTCCGCCAGCACCTCACCGTTCTCGGTGATCCGGCACGTGATCGACGTGACCCCATCACCGGCCTGGGCGGTCAGAGTCGCCATACGGAACATGTTGTCGCCGAGGTCGACGGTCTCCGTCCACGGCAGCTCGGTGTCGGTGTTCTGCGACAGCTGCATGTTCTCGCCGCTCGTGTAGGTCACGCTCGTACCCGGCCCGTACCCGGTGCCCGACCCCTGCTTACCGGTCACCTCGTAGGTGATCCCGGTCGAGGCAGGCTCGGCGGGCTCCTCCACCGGCGCCGGTGCCACCGGGGCGGGTGCCGGCGCAGCCGGAACCACGGGGGCAGGCGGCGCCACCGGTGCGGGTGCCACAGCCTCCTCCGCGACCGGCGTGGCCGCCGTCGCGTCCTCCGGGGACTCGCCGCCACCGTTCACCATGCCGATCACGACCAGCACGGCGAGCACGCCGACGACCCACTTCCACTTCCCGCCCTTCTTGCGGGGCGGCTCCGGCGGCGCCGGGATCCACGCGGGCTGCCCGTGTGGCGGCTGCCCAGCGGCGGTGTGCCGCCCGGACACCCACGGCGCCGGCTGCTGCGACTGGGGGTTGTAGGGGTACTGCGGCTGCGGGCCCTGCGGGCCGTATGGAGTAGTCACGCCAGCTGAATCCCAGGTCAGACCCTGTTCGTTACCCCGGCGGAAGTGAATACCCAGAACTGACGACCTGACCCCGCTACGGCGTAACGGCCCACCCGACACCATCGATCGCAGGGTGTGACTACTCCCTTCGGCCCCAGCGCCCGCACCGCCCGCGAGAACTACATCGCCAAGCGTGTCGAGATCGAACTGCCCTACGCCGGCACCCCGCTCACGCAGCGCCCGTTCACCGCACTGTCTCCCGCGCAGGCGTGGCGCAGCCGCCCATGGTTCCGCCGCCTGATGATCGTCTCGGCCCTGGCCTTCCTGGTGCTCATCGTGGCCGCGCCCCCCATCCTGCTCCTGCTCGCGCTTTTGATCACCGTCGCTGTGGCCAGCTACCGGCGCGACCCCGAAGTAGCCGAGCGGGTGCAGACCATCATCGAGCGCCGCGAACGGGAGGCCAGCGAAAACGCGCTGCGGGAAGCGGCCCGCTACCTCACCGCGGCCGACCGGGCGTGGTTCGCCGCGAACAACGCACAGATCTAGCCGCCACCCCTGGTCAGGCCCGGTTCGCTACCCGGGCCGTGGCGATACCCAGAACTGATGATCCGACCCCGGTGCCGCGTAACGGCCCATCCGCAACCGTCGACCCTCTGTCGGAACCCATCCACCAGGCGCCGCCGCGCTACCCGGCGCCCGAAGCGATCCCCGCCCAGCGGCAGAACCCGCCGACCTCGCCCGTGCCGCCGCTGCCGCCACGCCGCACCCATCGCCGCTTGCTCTACACCGGGCTCGGGATCGCCACCGGGCTGGCGCTGCTCATGCTCGTCGTCGGGCTCGTGGGCGCCACACTCGCCGCGCCGAGCCCGGTGACCGGCACCCTGACCCGGATGCAGGCCGCGGTGTCGCCGCCCGCAATCCTGCAGGTCACTAGGTACCACTCGCACGGTAGATGCAATCGGCCGCGGCCTGATCGCCGCCGCAGGTTCCGCGGAACGCGAACCCGGCCCCGCGCACAGGGCCTCCGCACACCAGCCCGGCCGAGGAGCCCGACACGCGGGACCGACGCAGCGGGGGCCGGAGTACGGAGGGCGGAGTACGGGGTGCGCGGGGCGCGACAACCCGCATCTGCGCCTCGACCGGTCCTACCGACTGTGGCCGCAACTCGACGATGCGACGAGGACCACCGTGGGGAAGTCCCCGTCGCTCGTGCGGATCATCAGCGGATTGCCGACGAGCTCAACTGACGTGACCGCAGGTCAGGCAGCCCGACCTGGTCACACGTCGTAGTAGAGCGCGAACTCGTACGGGTGCGGACGCAGCCGCAGCGGGTCGATCTCGTTCTCCCGCTTGTACTGGATCCAGGTCTCGATCAGGTCCGGGGTGAACACGCCACCCTCGAGCAGGTACTCGTGGTCCTCCTCGAGCCGGTCGATGACCGCCGCGAGGCTGGACGGGACCTGCGCGACGTCCCGGGCCTCCTCGGGCGGGAGCTCGTAGAGGTCCTTGTCGATCGGCGCCGCCGGCTCGATCTTGTTCTTGATGCCGTCCAGGCCGGCCATCAGCATCGCCGAGAAGGCCAGGTACGGGTTTCCCGACGAGTCCGGGCAGCGGAACTCGACGCGCTTGGCCTTCGGGCTGTCGCCGGAGAGCGGGATCCGGATGCAGGCCGAGCGGTTGCGGGCGGAGTAGACCAGGTTGACCGGCGCCTCGTAGCCCGGGACCAGCCGGTGGTAGGAGTTCACCGTCGGGTTGGTGAAGGCCAGCAGCGACGGCGCGTGGTGCAGCAGCCCGCCGATGTAGTAGCGCGCCATGTCGGACAGCCCGCCGTAGCCGGACTCGTCGTGGAACAGCGGCTGGCCGTCCTTCCACAGCGACGAGTGCACGTGCATGCCCGAGCCGTTGTCGCCGAACAGCGGCTTCGGCATGAAGGTGGCGGTCTTGCCGTTCTGCCACGCGACGTTCTTCACCAGGTACTTGAAGAGCATCATCTCGTCGGCGGCGTGGAGCAGGGTGTTGAACTTGTAGTTGATCTCGGCCTGCCCGGCGGTGCCGACCTCGTGGTGCTCGCGCTCCACCTCGAAGCCCGACTCCTGCATGGTGCTGACGATGTCGGCACGCAGGTCGGCGTAGTGGTCGACCGGCGGGACGGGGAAGTAGCCGCCCTTGTAGTTGACCTTGTACCCGAGGTTGCCACCGGCCTCCTCGCGCCCGGTGTTCCACCAGCCCTCTGCGGAGTCGATGTGGTGGTAGGCCTGGTGCGGGTCGGTCCCGAAGCGGATGGAGTCGAAGACGTAGAACTCGGCCTCGGGGGCCATGAACGCGGTGTCCGCGATGCCCGACGCGGCCAGGTACTCCTCGGCCTTGCGGGCGACGTTGCGCGGGTCGCGGGAGTAGGGCTCGCCGGTGACCGGGTCGTGCACGAAGAAGTTGACGTTCAGCGTGCGGTGCTTGCGGAACGGGTCGACGCGGGCCGTGGCCGGGTCCGGGAACAGTGCCATGTCGGACTCGTTGATGGCCTGGAAGCCGCGGACGGAGGACCCGTCGAACGCGGCGCCGTTCTCCAGGAGGTCACCGGCGGTCTTCGCGGGGACGGTGAGGTGCTGCATGACGCCGGGCAGGTCGCAGAACCTGATGTCGACGTACTCGACCTTCTCGTCCGAGATGTACTTGAGTACCTCTTCGGCGTTGCTGAACACTCTCTCGCGCTCCTTCGATCGCTGGTGGAGATCGTGGGCGACGGTAGGAGCGCCGTGTTGCCCAGCCATCACTCACCTGTTTCACCGACGTTAACTGCACCGACCCGGACGTACGTCACAGTGTCGGGGCGGTCGCTGCCGGTGGGCGGCATCGGTGCCGGTGACACGCCTAGGCTAGAAGCCATGGCCCGTTGGATCGAGTCCTGGCTTCCCGGTTCACCCACCGGGCGCGATCACGCCTCCGGACACGCGGGCCGGCGGTTCGGCCTGCCCGCCACGGGGCACTACTCGGTGGCGGCTGTGGGCCGCCGGATCGGCGGCGTGTGCCTGGACTGGCTGCTCGCCTACCTGCTGGTGCTGCTGGTGGCGGGGACCGAGGCGATCGGGACCGCCGACTTCAGCTGGTGGATCCTGGGCACCTGGTTCGTGATCACCACGCTGACCGTCGCGGTCCTCGGGTCCTCGCCCGGGCACGTCGCGCTCGGGATGCGTGTCGCGCGGACGGACATGGCCCGTCATGTCGGCGTCCCGCGGGCGCTGCTGCGGACCGCGATGATCGCCGTCGTCATCCCGGTGTTCTTCGTCGACGCCGACGGGCGGGGCTGGCACGACCGCGCGACCACGACGATCGTCGTGCGCGTGCTGCGCGGCTGAGCTCCGAGCCCCGGGGAGGGTCAGCGGCGGCGCACGGTGCGCTGCACCGAGCGCATCTTCGCGCCCTGCGGCATGGGGCCCTTCGGCATCGCCGCGGAGCGGTTGCCGAGGGCGTTGAGCTTGCCCTCCAGCGAGTCCATCTCCGCGGCGGAGATGTTGCGGGGCAGCTTCATCAGGTGGCGCTGGAGGCTCTTCAGCGGCACCTGACCCTCCTCGTTCCCGACGACGACGTCATAGATCGGGGTGGTGCCGGCGACCCGTGCGGTGCGCTTCTTCTCCTGCGCGAGCAGGTTCTTCACCCGGTGCGGCGCGCCCTCGGCGACGAAGATGATCCCGGGCCGCCCGATGACCCGGTGCACGGCGTCGAGGTGCGTGTTGCCCGCGACGCCCTGGGTGACCCGCCACTGCCCGCGCATGTTGTCCAACGCCCAGCCGCCGGCGCCCGGCTGCCCCTCGGCCTTCACGTAGACCGACTTCTGCACCCGGCGGCCGAAGATGCTGAACGCCGCGAGCGCGCCGATGGCCACGCCGAACGGGACGAAGAACCAGGTGAGCCCGAAGAACCAGCCGACGAGCGTCAGCACCGCGATCGAACCGACGAGGACGCCGATCATGATCGGGAGGAGCTTCCTGTCCTCCTTGCGCTGCATCTGGAACGCCTGCCAGATCTGCTGGCGGCGCTGCTTCGACGCGGCCTTCTTCTCGGCCTTGCGCGCCTTCTTCTCGTCGGGCGTGGGCTTGCGGGGCTTGCCGGGCATGTGACCAGCCTACTTCTGCGCTGTGACCGATGGTGCGACCAGGTGTCAGCTCCGGGCGAGCAGCGAGCTGGCCTCCTGCGCGGCCGGGCCGGAGTCGGCCAGGTGTGCCAGGTTCGGGTGCAGCTCCTCGCCGCGATGCGCGACGGTCTGGGCGTAGAGCCGCCCCGCCCGGTACGACGAGCGCACCAGCGGCCCGGCCATGACTCCGGCGAAGCCGATCTCCTCGGCGGCGCGCGAGTGCTCCACGAACTCCTCGGGCTTGACCCAGCGCTCCACCGGGTGGTGCCGCTTGGTCGGGCGCAGGTACTGGGTGATCGTGATGATCTCGCAGCCGGCCTCGTGCAGGTCGCGCAGCGCCTCGGTCACCTCGCCCGGGGTCTCGCCCATGCCGAGGATCAGGTTCGACTTGGTCACCAGGCCGTCGGCGCGGGCCTTGGTGAGGACCTCCAGCGAGCGCTCGTAGCGGAACGCGGGACGGATCCGCTTGAAGATCCGCGGGACGGTCTCCACGTTGTGCGCGAGCACCTCGGGCCGGGTGTCGAAGACCGGGCCGAGCTGGTCGTCGCGGGAGTTGAAGTCCGGGATCAGCAGCTCGACGCCGGTGCCCGGATTCATCTCGTGGATCTTGCGGACGGTCTCGGCGTAGAGCCAGGACCCGCCGTCGTCGAGGTCGTCGCGGGCGACGCCGGTGACGGTGGAGTAGCGCAGCCCCATCTGGCGCACGGACTCGGCGACCCGGCGCGGCTCGTCGGTGTCGAGGTCGGCGGGACGGCCGGTGTCGATCTGGCAGAAGTCGCAGCGCCGGGTGCACTGCTCACCACCGATCAGGAACGTGGCCTCCCGGTCCTCCCAGCACTCGTAGATGTTGGGGCAGCCGGCCTCCTCGCACACCGTGTTCAGCCCGCCGGACCGGACGATCCCCTTGAGCTCGGTGTACTGCGGGCCGGTCCGCGCGCGGGTCCGGATCCAAGAGGGCTTGCGCTCGATCGGGGTCTCCGAGTTGCGGACCTCGAGACGGAGCAACTTGCGGCCTTCTGGTGCGACGGTCACGCGTCACACCGTACGCCCGGGGTCCGGTGTGACGCCGGTCGCGGAGGCGGTGACGTGCCACAACCTGCCCGCGAGCCCCGGGTCCCCGGCCGCGCCCGAACGACGCGCCGGCCCCGGCGGTCCGTGCAGTTCGAACGGCCCGGACGGGCCCAGGAAGTCGCCGCCGTGCACCGGGCCTGCGGCCGCGGCCAGCTGCGGCCCGACACCCTCGGAGACCGGCGAGGTGAGCCAGCGGTCCCACGGCACGAACCACCAGGACAGCGCTCCGGCGCCACGCCGGAACGAGTTGGACAGCAGCGACGACTCGGTCATCCCGGGGTGCGCGGCCACCGACACGACCGGGTCGGCGGCCAGGCGCAGCCGCCGGTCCAGCTCCGCGGCGAACAACAGGTTCGCAAGCTTCGACGCCCCGTAGGCGGCGTTCGGCCCGTACCGGCGCCGCGTCCAGTGCAGGTCGGTGAGGTCGAGGCCGCCGGAGCGGTGCCCGAGACTCGTCGTCGTCACCACCCGGGACGGCCGGTCGGGGTCGCCGGCGGTCCGCAGTGCCGGCATCAGCAGCCAGGTCAGCGCGGCCGGGCCGAGGTGGTTGGTGCCGATCTGCAGCTCGAACCCGTCCGCGGTCGCCCTGCGCGGGCCCATCGCGACACCGGCGTTGTTCAGCAGCACGTCCAGCCGGTCACCGGTGCGCTCGCGCACCTGCGCCGCCGCGGCCCGGACCGAGGCCAGGTCGGCCAGGTCGAGCAGCACGAGCTCGGCAGCGTGACCCACCTGCGCGACGGCGGCCGCCCCGCGCTCGCGGTCCCGGGCGGTCATCAGCACCCGTGCGCCGGCCCGGGCCAGCGCGGTGGATGCGGCCAGGCCGAGTCCGGACGTCGTCCCGGTGACGAGCACGGTGCGGCCGGTGAGATCTCCGAGCGGGTACACGGCGGCGACCGTAGCGGGCGGCTACCGTGCGCTCTCGTGGACTTCCGGATCTTCACCGAGCCCCAGCAGGGGGCCACCTACTCCGACCTGCTGCGCGTGGCCCGCACCGCGCAGGACGCCGGGTACGACGCGTTCTTCCGCTCCGACCACTACCTGGCCATGGGCCAGGCCGACGGCCTGCCCGGCCCGACCGACGCCTGGACGACCCTGGCCGCGCTCGGCCGCGAGACCGAGCGGATCCGGCTCGGCACCCTGGTCACCTCGGCGACGTTCCGGCTGCCCGGACCGCTGGCGGTCGCCGTCGCGCAGGCCGACGAGATGTCCGGCGGCCGGATCGAGCTGGGGCTGGGTACCGGCTGGTTCGAGGGCGAGCACACCGCCTACGGCATCCCGTTCCCGCCGCTGGGCACGAGGTTCGGGATGCTCACCGAGCAGCTGGAGATCCTCACCGGGATGTGGGGCACCGCGCCGGGGGAGAGGTTCTCCCACCATGGCACGCACTACACGGTCGCCGACTCGCCGTGCCTGCCGCGGCCGGTCCAGCAGCCCGGCCCGCCGGTGATCGTCGGCGGGATGGGGAAGCGGAGGACCCCGGCGCTGGCCGCCCGGTTCGCCGCCGAGTTCAACGTCCCGTTCTCCCCGCCGGACGCCGTCGCCGCGCAGTTCGAGCGGGTCCGCGGGGCCTGCCGGGAGACCGGCCGTGACCCGGCGGAGCTGACGTACTCGATCGCACAGATGCTCTGCCTCGGCCGGGACGACGCCGAGGTGGCCCGCCGGGCGAACGCGGTCGGCCGGGACGTCGAGGACGTCCGGGCGAGCTGCCTGGCCGGCACCCCCGGCGAGGTCGTCGACCAGCTCGGCCGCTGGCGGGAGGAGACCGGTGCCGGCCGGATCTACCTGCAGATCCTGGACCTGGCCGACCTCGCGCACCTCGAGGACTTCGCCGAGCAGGTGCTGCCGCAGTTGTGAGTGGTTGTCGCGGGCGGGGCCGCGACAACCACACACGGGCGGGGTTGGGCCCCCACGTCGGAGGCGGCCGTGAGCAGCACCAGCGCCGGCACGACGACGGCCGGCGCGATCCGGTAGCTGCCCCGGCCGTCCTGGTCGACCAGGCCGCAGTGGGTGAGCGCCTTTAGGTGGTGGTAGAGCTGCCCGGTCGAGGCCAGCTCGGCGACCTCGGTCAGCTCGCCGGTGCCGCGCGGGCCGTGCAGCAGGCCGCGCACGATCCGGACCCGGACCGGGTGCCCGAGCGCGGCGAGCACGGCGGTGCGGGGCTCGTCGTCCAGGGCCAGCGCGGCGCCGGCGTCGTAGGTGATCGACCAGCGGACCTCGCCGTGCAGCGCGACCTCGCCGGAGTACTGCACGATGCCCGATCCGGTGCCGGTGGCCGCGGTACCCCCCGTTCCGCGGCCACCGTCCGGGACCTCGGTGCCGCCGAGCCGTCGCTCCAGCTCGGCGACCCGGTGCTCCAGGTCGGCCAGGCGGTGGTCGGCGTCGTCCTCGGTCACGGTGACGATACTACGGAACTACGGAAGATTGTGCGTCAGCCGAGGCCGGACATGAGGTCCGCCGTCCGCGCGACCGGGTGCTCGGTGACGGGCAGCCGCCCCTCCAGCGCGTCGAGCACCGCCACGGTGACGGCGTCGGTGACGTCGTCGATCGTCACGGTGCGGCCCAGCTCGGTGCTCAGCGTCGTGACGCCGGCGTCGGCGATCCCGCACGGCACGATCCGGCCGAAGTCGCCCATATCGGCGTCACAGTTGAGGGCGAACCCGTGCTGGGTGATCCCGGACGCGATCCGGACGCCGATCGCGGCGACCTTGCGCTCCGGGGTGAAGCCCACCGAGCGAAGCTCGCCGGAGCGAGAATCGGCGCCGGCGGGCAGCCAGACCCCGCTGCGGCCCTCGATCCGGCCTGCCCGCTCCAGCCCGATGTCGTGGCAGACCCGGATCAGGGCCTCCTCCAGGCGGCGGACGTAGTCGACGACGTCCATCGGCTCGTCGAGGGCGACGATCGGGTAGCCGACCAGCTGCCCCGGGCCGTGCCAGGTGATCCGGCCGCCGCGGTCGACGTCGACGACCGGGGTGCCGTCCTGCGGCCGGTCCTCGGGCCGGGTGCGCCGGCCCGCGGTGTAGACGGGCGGATGCTCCAGCAGCATCAGCACGTCCGGGCCGGTGCCCTCCTTGCGGGCGGCGGCGTGCCCGCGCTGCACGTCCCACGCCTGCTGGTACTCGATCCGGCCCAGGCGGTCCACCCGGACGTCGTCGGTTCCGGCACGGCAGGACTGGTGCGCAGCGGGCATGGCGGCGACGCTACTCCGCGCCCAGCCGGCGGAGCACGGCCCGGGCCGCGCGCCGGCCGCTGACCAGGGCACCCTGGGTGGACGGGGTGTCGCGGTGGTCACCGGCGACGAACAGGTTCTCGCCGAGGTCGACGTCGCGCCGGATCGGGCGCCCGGGCGCGAACAGCGGCAACGCCTCGTCGACCTGCGCGGTGTGCAGGTGTGCCCAGTCCTCGGTCGGCACCCCCCAGATCCGGGCCAGCTCGCGGCGCACGTCCGGCTCGCCGGTCCCGGTGGTACCCGGCGTCCCGACGATCGAGGAGGCGACCAGCGGGCGGCCGTCCGCGGAGTAGCCGGGTGCGGCCGCGGTCAGTACGACGGTGCTCGCGACCGGGCCGCCGGTGGCGTCCAGGTGCAGCAGCGGCGACGCCGTCGGGGCCTGCGGCGGGACGTGGAAGAACGTGGTCAGCGCGTTCATCCGGGGTTCGGCCACGCCCGGCAGCAGCGTCGCGGCGGTGCGCGGGTCGGCGGCCACCAGCACGGCATGGGCGGCGAGCGTGCCGTCGTCGGTGGCCACCCTCGGGCGCACGCCGCCGGTGACCGCGTGCACCCGGATCCCGAGCGAGACGGTGCCGGGCGGGAGCGCGGCGGCGAGCCGGCGGGGGAGGGCCTCCATGCCGTCGTCCGGGACGACGATCGTGCCGAGCGCGAAGCTGCGCCAGACCAGCCGGACGAAGGCAGCCGAGGTCTCCAGCGCGTTCTCCCCCAGAACCCCGGACAGGAACGGGCGCAGGAACCGGTCGGTGACCGCACCGCCGATCCCGGCGGCGGCCAGGTCGTCGGCGCCGGAGGAGTCGATCAGCGTCGCGGTGCGGTCCGGCGGCGAGGCGAGGATCTTCGCGGTCCAGGCGACCAGCTTCGCCTTGTCGATCGGGCCGAACAGGTCGTCGAGCGCGGTCCCGGGGGCCGACGCCGGGCGGCGCAGCGGGTTGACGAACCGGTGCAGCTCCCCGTCCCCGGCCCGGATCGCCGCGCCCGGCTCGAAGGCCCGCGCGCCCAGCGAGTCCAGCCCGTGCGGGGCCAGGGCCGCGCGCAGCGCAGGGTAGGAGGTGTTGAGCACCTGGAAGCCGCGGTCGCAGCGGAAGCCGTCGATCACGTCGGTGGCCACCCGGCCGCCGACCCGGTCGGCGGATTCCAGCACCCGCACCGACAGGCCGTGGCGGTGCAGCACGGACGCCGCCCGCAGCCCGGCGAGCCCGGCCCCGACGACGAGTACGTCCGGGTCGCCGGTGGTCGTCATGTGCCGACCGCCGCCGACAGCGCGTCGCCGATGGTGTGGTGGCGGAACCCGAACCCGGCGTCGAGCAGCGCCGTCGGGACCGCCCGCTGTCCGGACAGCAGCAGCTCCCGGCCGAGCTCGCCGAGCACGGTGGACACGACCGGGGCAGGTATCGGGAACGGGGCGGGACGGCCGACGGCCCGGGCCAGCTCGCGGGTGAACTCGGCGTTGGTGATCGGGACCGGGCCGGTGACGTTCGCCGGGCCGGACAGCCCTTCGCTCTCGACGGCGAATCGCACCGCGGAGACGTGGTCGTCCAGGGACACCCACGGCAGGTACTGCGTGCCCTTGCCGATCCGCCCGCCGAGGAAGCCCTTGAACACCGGGCGGAGGACGCCGAGCAGCCCGCCGGAGGGGGAGAGGACCTGGCCGGTCCGAATCAGCACGACCCGGGCGCCGGCGTCGCGGGCGGGGGCGGTGGCCGCCTCCCAGTCCCGGCAGACGTCGGCCAGGAACCCGCTGCCCGAGGGCGCGGACTCGTCGACGACGTGCTCGCCGGTGTCCCCGTAGTAGCCCGCCGCCGAGCCGTTGACCAGTACCGGGACCCGGTTCCGTGCGACCGCGGTGGCGAGCACGTCGGTGGGGACGTTGCGGGAGTCGCGCAGCAGCTGCTTGCGGGCCCCGCTCCACGGCCGGTCGGCGATGCCGGCCCCGCACAGGTTCACCACCGAATCCGCACCGTCGAGGGCACCGTCCTCGATCGTGCCGGACGGCGGGTCCCAGCCGCGCTCGTCGGGAGCGGCGGGAGCGCGCCGGACCAGGCGCAGCACCTCGTGCCCCGCGCCCCGCAGGTGGGCGACCAGGGCTGTTCCGGTGAGTCCGGACGAACCGGCCACGACGACTCGCACGGCGGCGATCCTTCCGCGTTCACCGCTCACGCGCGACCCGGACACCCCGCGACGGTGGTCACCCGACCGGCTGTGGGAGGTGGCGGGCCCGCACAGCGGCGTGGCCCGCCCCGGAGAACCGGGACGGGCCACGACGGTGTTGTGCCCCAGAGGAATCGCCCGGGGAACCGCTCAGAGGCCGAGCTCGGCCTCGAAGGCGCCCTCCTCCAGGCGGGCCCGGATGGCCGACAGGAACCGGCCGGCGTCCGCGCCGTCGACCAGGCGGTGGTCGTAGGTCAGCGGCAGGAAGCACACCGAGCGGATGGCGATGACGTCCTCGCCCTCCGGGCCGGTGATGACCTTGGGCTCCTTCGCGATCGCGCCGGTGCCCAGGATCCCGACCTGGGGCTGGTTGATGATCGGCGTGTCGAACAGCGCGCCCGCGGACCCGATGTTCGTGATCGTGAAGGTGCCTCCGGAGAGCTCGTCCGGCCCGATCTTCGCGTCCCGGGTGCGGGCCGCCACGTCGGCGATCTTCTTGGCGATGCCGGCCAGCGAGAGGTCGTCGGCCTCCTTGATCACCGGGACGAGCAGGCCGCGCGGGGTGTCCACCGCGATGCCCATGTGCACCGACCCGTGGTAGGTGACCTGCTTGCTGTCCTCGGACATCGAGGCGTTGACCATCGGGAAGGCCTTCAGCGCCTCGATGGTCGCCTTCGCGATGAAGGCCAGGAAGGTGAGGTTGGCGCCCTCCCGGCGCTTGAAGTCGTCCTTGACCCGGTTCCGCAGCTTGACGATGCGAGTGAGGTCGACCTCCTGCACGGTGGTCAGCTGGGCCGAGACCGACAGCGACTCGCTCATCCGCTGGGCGATCACCTGGCGCAGCCGCGGGAGCTTCACCGTGGTGCCCGGCTCGGGGGCGTCCCCGGCACGGGTCGGCACGGCCTGCGGCTCCTTCGGCGCGGCACCGGAGGACGGCGCCGCAGCCGCCGCCGGCTGCTCGGGGGCCGGGGCCGGAGCGGCCTTCTGCTCGGCCGCGGCCAGCACGTCCTGCTTGCGGATCCGGCCGCCCACCCCGGATCCGGTCACCGAGTCCAGGTCGACGCCGTGCTCCTGGGCCAGCTTGCGGACCAGCGGGGTCACGTAGGGCTTCTCGCCCGAGCCGCCGCCGGACGGCGCGGCCGAGGCCGTGCCCTGGGTGTCGGTCGAGCCGGCCGGCTCGGCCTGCTGCTCCTTCGGCGCCTCGGCCTTGGGCTGCTTCGGCTCCGGCTCGGGCCTGCTCTCCTGCTTCGGCTCCTCCTTCGCGGGAGCCGGCGCGGAGTCCTGTGCCGGAGCCGAGTCCTGTGCCGGAGCGGACTCTTTCGCCGGAGCGGAGTCCTGTGCTGGTGCGGAGTCCTGGGCCGGGGCGGCCGAGGAGTCCCCGACGACGGCGAGCTGCGCGCCCACCTCGACGGTCTCGTCCTCGCCGACGGTGTGCTCCAGCACGGTGCCGGCCACCGGGGACGGGATCTCGGTGTCGACCTTGTCGGTGGAGACCTCGAGCAGCGGCTCGTCCACCTCGACCGAGTCGCCGACCTGCTTGAGCCAGCGGGTCACGGTGCCCTCGGTGACCGACTCGCCCAGCTCGGGCATGGTCACCGGGCTGCCGGAGCCGGCCCCGGAGCCCCCGGAGCCACCGCCGGACTCCTGCTCGGGCTCGGGCTCGGCGGGCGCCTCCTCCCGGGCCGGTGCCTGCTGCTCCTCGGCCGGCTCCTCGGCCTGCTGCTGGTCACCGCCGGAGCCGCCGGCCGGGGCCTCGCCGTCGTCTCCGATCACGGCCAGCTCCCCGCCGACCTCCACGGTCTCGTCCTCGCCGGCGATGATGCGCTGCAGCACGCCGGCGGTCGGCGACGGGATCTCGGTGTCGACCTTGTCGGTGGAGACCTCGAGCAACGGCTCGTCGACCTCGACGGTGTCGCCCTCGGCCTTGAGCCAGCGGGTGACGGTGCCCTCGGTGACGCTCTCGCCCAGTGCGGGCATCTCAACGGTGACGGCCATCTCGGGTGGAGCTCCTCTTTCCGCGTGGGTGTTCGGGTTCGTGTGCCGGCCGGGATCAGCCGTGGGTGTGCAGCGGTTTCCCGGCCAGTGCGAGGTGGGCCTCACCGAGGGCCTCGCTCTGGGTGGGGTGGGCGTGGACCAATGCGGCGACGTCGGCGGGCAGCGCCTCCCAGTTGTAGATCAGTTGGGCTTCCCCGACGAGCTCGCCCACCCGGGAGCCGACCATGTGTACGCCGACCACGGCCCCGCCGCCACCCGGCGGCCCGGCCGCCACCAGCTTGACCGCCCCGGACGTCCGGAGGATCTGCGACTTGCCGTTGCCGGCCAGGTCGTAGGTCAGGGTGTGCACCTCGCCGTGCCGTTCCCGGGCGGCCGCCTCGGTCAGCCCGACCGAGGCGATCTCCGGGTCGCAGTAGGTGATCCGGGGGACGCCGTCGTCGGCGACCGGGAGCGGGTCGAGCCCGGCGACGTCCTCGGCCACGAAGATCCCGTGCGCGAAGCCGCGGTGCGCGAGCTGCAGGCCGGGGGTGACGTCGCCGACCGCGTACACGCCGTCGAGCCCGGTGCGCAGCCGCTCGTCGACCGTGACGAAGCCGCCGTCGGTCGGCACGCCGGCCTCGGCGAAGCCGTGCCCGGTGGTGTTCGGGCCGCGGCCGACGGCGACCAGCAGCAGGTCCGCCTCGATCTCCTCACCGGACTCGAGTGACACGGTCACCGTGTCTCCGGTCCGGGTGGCCTTCTCCAGCCGCACCCCGGTCCGGGTGGCGATCCGCCGCCGCCGGAAGGCCCGTTCGAGCTGGGTGGAGCAGAACTCGTCCTCGGCCGGGACCAGCCGGGGCAGCGCCTCGACCACGGTCACCTCGGCGCCGAAGGAGCGCCACACGCTGGCGAACTCGACGCCGATCACGCCGCCGCCGAGCACCACCACCCGGTCGGGGACCTCGTCGAGGGAGATGGCGCCGTCCGAGGAGACGATCCGTTCGCCGAGCTCGAGGCCGGGCAGGCTGCGGGCGTAGGAGCCGGTCGCCAGCACCACGTTCCGGCCGGTGTAGCGCCGGTCGCCCACCCGGACGACGCCCGGCCCCTCCAGCGTCCCGGCGCCGTCGACCACGCTGATCCCGCGGGAGGCGACCAGGTTCTGCAGGCCCTTGTGGAGGCGGCCGACGACGCCGTCCTTGTAGGAGTTCACCCCGGCCATGTCGACGCCGTCGAGACTGGACCGGATGCCGATCTTCGCGCCGTCCCTGGCGTGGTCGGCGACCTCGGCGGCGTGCAGCAGCGCCTTGGTCGGGATGCAGCCGCGGTGCAGGCAGGTGCCGCCGAGCTTGTCCTTCTCGATCAACACCACCGAGAGTCCGAGCTCGGCCGCCCGCAGGGCGCAGGCGTAGCCGCCGGAGCCACCCCCCAGGATCACCAGGTCGGCGGCCTGCGCGTCCGAGTCGGACACCGATCAGCTCCCCTCCCCGGCCACTCTTGGTGGCGATCATCGGCCATCCTCGGGCCGTCGTCGGCGCCCATCTTGTCACTCCGGCCCGGTCGCGGCAGTGGGGTGTCGGGAGCACAACGCGGTCCTCGTGCGTTGGTCATGGTGACGACGTGTGTCCGAGGCGCCGCGCATCCGGTGGCGGGCACCCCACGAGCCGACGAGAGGTGACGCGTATGGGCCTGCTGGACAGGTTCCGGTCCCGCCGGTCGTCCGGGCGTCCGAAGGCCCCGGGTACCGAGGACTACCTGCGGGAATGGGCGGCCGGGCGGGTCGGTGTGGAGGCGTTCGTGGAGCCGCGCACCACGGTCACCGAGACGACCGTGGTGTTCGTCGCGCACGACGGCGAGTGGACCCGGCGCCGGGTCGGCAACCCGAACCGGGCCAGGAAGCTGGCGCGGTCGATGAAGATGCCGATCTACGACGTGCAGCTTGTCGGGTACCCGCAGCGGATGCGCGACCACGACGCCCGGGGGCGGGCGTTGCGCAAGAAGGCGAGGCAGGAGGAGATGCTGCGCCAGCTGCGGGCCAAGGACCGGGAGCAGTAGGGAGTCAGCGCAGCGTCGATGTGCGCCTCGCGAGCTCAGCGCAGCGAGCGTGCCTTGCGCGCACCGACCGCGCGCATCGCCGGCTCCATCCGCAGCACCGGGCCCGGTGCGAGCCCGGTGAGCCGCAGGATCGCGCCGCGCCAGGCCGGCAGCGTCCGGTAGACCCGCGCGGTGCCGAACATGTCGACCAGCCCGGACGCGGCCTGCTCGGCGGTGACCAGCGTCCCGGAGCGGACCAGCGCCTGGCCCTGCCCGCCGGGCTTCATCCCGCGCAGCAGGTCGGTGTTCACCCCGTCCGGGTTGATCGCGTGCACCCGGATGCCCTCCCGGCGCACCTCGGACGCCAGCCCGGAGACCATCGACAGCGCGCCCGCCTTGGAGGCCGCGTACATCGAGAGCCCCGGCACCGGGCCGAGCGCGGACAGCGAGGCCGTCACACCGATCTCCCCGCCCCGGACGACGCCGGTCGCGGCCTGCTCCCGGAACGCCGCGACCGCGGCCCGCGCGCCCCAGAGCGGGCCGAGCAGGTTGATCTCGACCAGGGCCATGGCGTGCTCCTCGGAGACCTCGGTGACCGCGCCGTCGAACCCGACGCCGGCGTTGGCCACCCAGGCGCCGAGCGGGGCGATCTCGCGGGCCCGGGCGGCGATCGCGTGCGCGGCGGCGGGATCGGTGACGTCGTACGCCGCGCCGGCGGCGGCGCCGATCCGGTCCGCGGTGGCCTGCGCGGCGGCCTCGTCCAGGTCGGTGACCAGCACCCGGTAGCCGCGCCCGATCAGTTCGGTCGCGATCGCCGCGCCGATGCCGCGGGCGGCGCCGGTGACCACCGCGGAGCGCGGGGTGCCGGCGGGGATCTCGTGACGGCGTCGTCGGAGCACGGCCGGGAGTATGCCCTACCGGTCGGTAACCACGACAGCCTCCGGCGCGGACGTCTGGTGGGCCGCGACCCCGCCCCGGGGCCCCGGAACGACGGCCGCCCGAACTGGCCGTCGAGGTCCGCTCGCCGGGGACCTCCAGCGCGGTGCTGCCGGGCTTCACCCTGCCGGTCGAGGCGCTGTTCGACGATCTCGGCTGATCCGGCTGCCAGACTCGGCCGGGTGACCGCCCCGATGCACCTGCCCCGGTTCCTCGTCCGTCAGCGGGTCACGCTCGGCGTGAACCGCTACGAGATCCATGCCGCGACCCCGGACGGTCGGGAGGGCGAGCTGCTGGCCTTCGCCCAGCAGAAGCGGTTCGCGTTCAAGGAGCAGGTGTCGTTCTACGCCGACGAGTCCCGCACCCGGCGAGTGTTCTCCTTCACCGCCCGCCAGCGCCTCGACGTCGGCGCCCGGCACGACGTGGTCGACGAGGGCGGGCAGCCGCTCGGCAGCTTCGGCAAGAAGTTCGGCGCCAGCCTGCTCCGCTCGACCTGGACGCTCGAGGCACCCGGCCTGGCAGCCACCGGGCGGGAACGCAACGCCGCCGTCGCGATCCTGCGCCGCGTGTTCGACGACGTCCCGTTCCCGTTCCACTTCGACTTCACCGACGACGCCGACGGCGCGACCGTGCTGACCAGCGACCGGCGGCGCTCGATCCGGGACCGCTACGACGTCTCGGTCCCGGACCCGCGGATCGACTTCCGGCTCGCCGCGTCGATGGCCGTCGCGCTGGACGCGCTGCAGTCCCGCTGAGCCGCGGAGCGCCCGGCGGAACGCCGTCAGCCCAGGGAGACGGTGGTCAAGACGCCGTCGGCACCCACCAGATGCAGGGCTCGACCGCCGGCCGCGATCGACATCGTGGTCGTGCCGAGCCCCGGTGCCGGGTCGGCGACCCGGGTGCCGGCGGTCGTGTCCAGGGCGGCGACGGCGCCGTCCGCGGCGGCCGGGACGTAGGCCCGCTCCCCGCGGCCGAGCAGCACCGACGTGGGGGTCCCGCCGACCGCGATCGCCCGCGTCCGGGCCCCGGCCACCAGATCCACCACCGAGACACTGCCGTCGTCGCTGTCGGCGACCCAGGCCCGCCGCCCGTCCGGGCTGATCGCCACGCCTCCCGGGCTCCGGCCGACGGTCACCGCCCCGGTGACCTCCTCGCGGCCCAGGTCGACGATCTGCACCGTGTCCGCCCCGATGCCGCTGTCCAGCGTCACCACCGCACGGGTGCCGTCGCGGGAGACCGCGATGCCCTCCAGCGTCTTCCACGGCAGGAACCCGACCGGGATCGTGCCGACGACCGACCGGGCGGCGGTGTCGATCACCGTGATGCTCGCGGACTGCTCGTTCGCGACGTACGCCCGCGCGCCGTCGGCGCGGACGGTGACCGCGACCGGCGTCTCTCCGACGGTGATGGTCGCGGCGAGTGTGCGGCCCGGGATGTCGATCACCGACACCGTGTCGGAGCCGGAGTTGGTGACGTAGGCGTACCGGCCGGACCGTTCGACGGCGATCCCGCGCGGCCGGTCGCCGACCGGTACCCGGGCGACCACCGTCCGGCCGGCCAGGTCGACGATGCCGACGCTGCCGGTCGCGTCCGAGACCAGCACGGTGCCCGGGTCGGGGCTGGACGCGACCGCCACCGGCTCGCCGCCCAGCTCGACGGTCGGCCCGGCGGCCCCGGGCGCCCGAGCGGTGAGGCCGAGCGCGATGCCCGTGCCGGCCGCCACCACCACGCCGACGCCGAGGGCGGCGAACAGCCACCGGCGCGCACCCGGCCGGGACGCGATCCGCCGCCACCGCCCGGCCCGGTGCGCGTCGGGGCCCGGTCCGGTGCGGGCGCCCGGTACCCGGAGCCGGCCCCGCCCCGGGACCCCGTCCGACGGGGCCCGCCCCGGGCCGGAGTCGTCGGCGCGCCACCGTGAGCCGTCGCCGGCCGCGCTTCCGGCGCGGTCCGTCCGGGGACCCGGGGAGGGTGTCGCGGGGCCCTCGTCGCCCGTGCGCCCCGACGGGCCGCCGGTCTCGCGCCCGCCCGTCGCGCCGTGCTCCGGACCGCCGTCTGCCGGGGCGCCGGCCGGCCCGCCGTCGCCGGACCGGGCCGACAGCGGTGATACGCCCGGGCCGGCGACCTCGCGCCGCCACTCGCGCAGCGCGGACCTCGCTTCGTCGGCGAACTCGCCTGCGGTGCCCGGCCGCCGTCCGGTGTCCGCGGCCAGCGCCCGGCCCAGCAGCCGGTCCCACGGGGCCCGCCCGGGCCCGCCCACCGACCGTACGGAGCGTCCGCCGGGCGCCGGCCCACCGTCGTCGAACGGGCGGTTCCCGGCCAGCAGCAGGTACAGCAGGAACGCCAGCGAGTAGACGTCCCCGCGCCGTGCCGCGGGAGCGCCTGCGAACCGTTCGGGAGCCAGGTGCGCGCCGGCGGCGCCCGGTTGCGGGCCGAGTCCGGCCAGGCGGGCCCACTCGAAACCGACCAGCACGACCCGCCAGCCGCCCCCGTCCGCGACGACGAGCACGTGCTCGGCCCGCAGGTCGCCGTGCACCAGCCCGGACCCGCTCCAGGCGGTGTCCAGTGCCAGCGCCACCTGGTCGACGATCTTCACCGCCACGTCCGCGTGCAGCGCGTCGAGCGGCAGGTCGGCGAGGACCGTCCCGTCGATCCACTCCCGGCAGGTGTAGAGCCGGTCGCCGTCGACGCCGTGGTCCCGGATCGGGACCAGGTGCGCCCCGCCGAGCGTGCTGCCCTGCCACGCGGCGGTCGACACCCAGCCCGCACGGTCGGCGTCGGCAGCCGACCCGGGCTCGAGGATCGTCAGCGCGACGTGCTCGTCCTGCTCGTCGACGGCGTGCCACAGCTCGGCCGGCCCGGCCGCGTCGACGAGACGGACCGCGTCGAAGTGTTCGAGACCGCCGCTGCCCATCCGCCCCCGCCTCCCGATGTGCGAGGCGGGATCGTCGCACGATCGGGTGACGCCGAGGGTGTGCGCCCGCGCTCAGCCGTGGGCGGCGACGTCCTCCAGGAACGCGATCAGCGTCCGGACCGGGACCCCGGAGCCGCCCTTCGTGGTGTACCCGCGCGGCCCCCCGGTGTTGTACGCCGGCCCGGCGACGTCGATGTGCGCCCAGGGCAACCCGTTCGGCACGAACTCGCCCAGGAAGATCCCGGCCGCGAGCATCCCGCCGAACCGCTGCCCGGTCACGTTCGCGATGTCGGCGACCCGCGAGTCCAGGTCCGAACGCAGGTACTCGGGCAGCGGCATCGCCCAGCCGTCCTCGCCGGTGGCGACGGCGTGCCCGGCCACCCGGTCCCGCAGCTCGTCGGTGCCCATGATCCCGGCCGTGCGCATGCCCAGCGCCACCTCCTGGGCGCCGGTCAGCGTGGAGGTCTCGACGAGGTAGTCGGGGGAGTCCTCGCCGGCCCGCACGATCGCGTCGGCCAGCACCAGCCGGCCCTCGGCGTCGGTGTTGAGCACCTCGACGGTCTTCCCGCCGTACATGGTCAGCACGTCGCCCGGCCGGTAGGCCGTCGAGGACGGCATGTTCTCCGCCATCGGCACGGTCGCCGTCACCGCGACCGGCAGCTCCAGCTTCGCCGCCAGCACCACGGTCGCGATCACCGCTGCCGCGCCGCCCATGTCCGAGGTCATGTCGGCCATGCCCGCGTTCGGCTTCAGCGAGATGCCGCCGGTGTCGAACGTGATGCCCTTGCCGACCAGCGCGACCTTCGTCGGTGCCGCCGCCCCGCCCGCTCCGGCGCCGCCGTTCCAGGTCAGCCGGACCAGCCGGGGCTTGCGGGAGGAACCCTGTCCGACCCCGGTGATGCCGCCGTAGCCGTTCTCCCGCAGGTGGGTGTCGTCGAACACCTCGGTGACCAGGCCCGCCTGCTCGCCGAGCGTGACGGCCCGGGCGGCCAGGGTCTCCGGGAAGAGCACGTTCGGGGCGGTGTTCACCAGGTCCCGCGCGGTGCCGACGGCCTCGGCGACCAGCGTGGCGTGCCGGACCTGCGTGTCGGTGACGGCGGTGAACTCCCAGGAGGCCACCGGCGCGGACGCGTCGTCGGTGCTCGAGCGGTGGGCGTCGAAGCGGTAGCCGCCGAGCAGTGCCCCCGCGACGGCCGCCTCGGCGTCCACCGCCCCCAGCGTGCTCACGACGCGGGCGGTGCCGGCCAGCGCCCGCGCGGCCGCCCCGGCGGCCCGGCGCACCGACTCCGCGGCCGCGGAGCCCCCGCCCGGAGCGCCCAGCCCGACGGCCACCAGGCGCGGGGCCGGGACGGCGCCGCGGGTCGGCAGCGACACGACCTGCTCGATCTTCCCGGTGGCGCCGACGGTGTGCAGCAGTGCGGCCAGCTCGCCGTCGAACGCCGCGTCCACGTCCTCGGCACCGGCGGCGAGGACCGGTACGGCCGGGGCCGCCGCGTCGTCGGTGGCCGGGTGCACGCCGATCACCAGCGCGTCGACGCCCGGCTCGTCGGAGCCGGCGGCCGCGGGGGAGGTGCCCAGCGCGGCGGTGCGGGGGGTGGTCGGTTCGGCGGTCGGCACGGGAGGCTCCTCGGTCGCGGTTCTGGGGCGCGGTTCTCGGTCACACTGGGGCGAGCGGAGATCATCGGGTATCGGACGGGTGGTTCGCGGGCGCCGGCTCTCACGCACGGTGACCAGCGCACGCCGTCCGTGCGCCGGGCGGGCGGGGAGCGGCCCGGCGAGACCGGACCGAGATGCTAATGACACCCCCGCGGCGCCGCGCGGCAGAGGGCCGAATGGGATGGTGACCTGGTGCCTCATCCCCCCGACCGGATCCGGACCGCGACCGCGGTCGTCGTCGCGCTCGCCGCGACCTTCGGTACCGGTCTCTACGCGGCACTCGCCCCGGCCGCCGCCGCGGCCGGCAGCTGGATCCCGCTGGCGATCGTGCTCGCCGGGCTCGTCGCGCTCGGCGTCGTCGCCTCGATCGCGCACCTGGCCACCGCCCGCCCGGCCGGGCCCGAGCTCGTCGGCGGGGACCTCCCGGCGCCCGCCCTGCGGCTGGCCGGGGTGGCCCGGCTGGTCTCCCGGCTCGCCGCGGCGGTCGCCGCGGCCGGTGTGTTCGGTGCCTACGTCCTGCCCTCGCAGCCGCTGCCGCTCGCGGTGCTCGCGGTGCTCGCGGTGATCGGGGTGAACGCGGTCGGCGTGCGCGTCTCCCCGGGCGCGTCCCGCGGCCTGGTTGTGGGCACCCTGGTGGTGCTCGCCGCGGTCGTCGTCGTCGGCCTGACCTCCGGTGGCCCGGACGGATCCGGTGCGGGCGACCCCGCGGCCGCGGCTGCGGCCAGCGCCGCGGTCGACGGCGGCGCGGGCACACCGGACGACCCGGTCGTCGGCACCCTGCAGGCGGTCGTCGATCCGGGCCCGCTGGGGCTGCTCACCGCCGCCGCGTTCGTCTTCTTCGCTTACACCGGATTGTCCCGGGTCGCCGAGCTCGGGGGCAGCCTGCGCGACCCGATGCGCGCGATCCGGCGGGCGCCCGCCATCGCGGTGCTGATCATGACGCTGCTGCTGCTGGTGCTCACGGCCGCCCTGGTGCACGGCCTCGGGGTGACCCGGCTGGCCGGCTCGACGACCGCGCTGGCCTCGCTGATGGATACCGGCGACAGCCCCGCTATCGGCGTGCTGGTCCGGATCGGTGCCGCCGCCGCCACCGCGGCGGCGCTGCTCGGCGCGCTGTCCCGGGCGTCCGGGACCGCCTCCCGGATGGCCCGCGTCGGAGAGCTGCCCGCACCGCTCGGCCGGGGCGGCTCCCGCGGGACGCAGTGGCGGGCCGACCTGCTGCTGGGTGGGCTGACCGTCGTCGTCACGCTGCTGGTCGGACCGCTCACCGCGATCGCCGTATCGGTCGGGGCGGCGCTGGTGCACCATGCCCTGCTGCACCTCGCCGTGCTGCGGCTGCCCGGTCGGCCGGCGCGGTCGGCCGTCGTGGCGGTCGCGGGCGGGGTCGCTTGCCTGGTGCTGGCCGCGGCGCTGCCGACCGGACCGCTGCTGGCCACCGCCGGGCTGCTGGTCGCGGGCTGGGCGCTCTGCGCGGTCTGCGCCCGCGGGACCCACCGGGCCACCGGACCGGACCGGATCACGCCGCCGGACCACGGGGAGCAGGCGGCCTGAGGGGGTTAGGGTCGCCGCGTGACCGACGACCTCCAACCCAGCCCGCTGCACGACCGGCACGTCGCCCTCGACGCCACACTCGGCGAGTTCGGTGGCTGGTCGATGCCGATCTCCTACCCGGCCGGCACGGTCGCCGAGCACACCACGGTCCGGGAGACCGCCGGCCTGTTCGACGTCAGCCACCTCGGCACCGTCCCGATCGCCGGGCCGGGTGCCGCCGCGCACCTGAACACCTGCCTGACGAACGACATCGGCCGGATCGGTCCGGGACGCGCGCAGTACACGCTGGCCTGCGCCGAGGACGGTGGCGTGCTCGACGACATGATCGTCTACATGGCGTCCGACGACGACCTGTTGCTGGTGCCGAACGCGGCGAACTCGACGCGGATCGTGTCGATGCTGTCCGAGCGCGCCCCGGCCGGCGTCACGATCACCGACCGGCACCGGGAACTCGCCGTGCTCGCGCTGCAGGGGCCGCGCTCCGCCGAGGCGCTGGCCGCCGCGCTCGGTGAGGCCGCCGACGCCGTCGCGGACCTGGACTACATGGCCTTCGTCGATCTCGAGGGCGGACTGAGCGCCGGTGGCATCCGGGTCTGCCGCAGCGGCTACACCGGGGAGCACGGCTACGAGGTCGTCCTGGAGGCCGCCGCCGCGCCCGCGATGTGGGACGCCCTGCTCGCGGCGACCCGCGAGGTCGGCGGCGGGCCCTGCGGCCTGGCCGCCCGGGACACCCTGCGCACCGAGATGAGCCTCCCGCTGCACGGGAACGAGCTGTCCGGGCAGATCACCCCGGTGCAGGCGGGAAGCGCCTGGGCGGTCGGCTGGGACAAGCCCGCGTTCTGGGGCCGGGAGGCGCTGACCGCCGAGCGCGAGGCCGGTCCCCGGCGGCGGCTGCGGTCGCTGAAGGCCACCGGCCGCGGTGTCCCGCGGCCCGGCATGACGGTGCTCGACGGCGAGGGCGGCAACCCCGTCGGCACCGTCACCTCGGGCACGTTCTCGCCCACCCTGAAGACCGGGATCGCGCTGGCGCTCATCGACACCGACCCGAAGGTGTCCCCGGGCGACGCGCTGGTGGTCGACGTCCGCGGCCGGTCGCTGCCGGTCGAGGTCGTGAAACCGCCGATGGTGCCGTCGCGGGTGAGGTGAGGAACCCGTGAGTGGTTGTCGCGGTCCCGGCCGCGTGTCTGTGCTCAGGACATCCGAGACAGTTGATGTCTCACCACATCGCGGACACTGATCAAGCCCAGCGGGGTGGGCGGGCCGGTCGGATCCGGTCAGCCTGCCCCGTGTGGGCAGAACAGG
>NZ_JBKGXT010000026.1:0-86431 GCF_046546495.1 Pseudonocardia nantongensis
CCGGCCGACGAGAACGCGATCGCGTTCTCCCGGACCCCGGGCCAGGTGCTCAACATCGCCTACCTGAACCCGGCCGCCGTCACCTCCGGCGGGTTCTTCCCCGCCGGCGTGAACGGCGAGGTCAACAGCAGCGACGCCAACAACTGACACTCGCCGCGGCGGGGTGTCGGTGCTCCGGCGGCCCCGCCGCGACCCGCGCCCGGACCGGGCCGCGGTGGCCACGACGCTCGAAGGAGTCTCCTCATGGGTGCGATGAGCCCCACGCACTGGCTGATCGTGATCGCGGTGTTCGTGCTGCTGTTCGGCGCGAAGAAGCTTCCCGACATGGCCCGGTCGGTCGGCCAGTCCGCGCGCGTGCTGAAGGGCGAGATGAAGGGCCTGCGCAACGACGGCGCCGGCGACGAGGTCGCGGCCGACGGCACAACGGATGGCGATGATGGGCACGCGCCTGGCGGCGCGCTGCCGACCCCGTCCGGCACGCCGGCCACCCGGACTGCGCCGGTGGACGCGTCCACTCCGCGCGAGTAGCGGCGCGTGGACGGCACCGGCCCGGACGCCGGGCCGCGCACCCGGCGCCGGTCCCGGCGCGACCGGACCGGCGCCGCGTCGTCGATGCCGCTGGTCGAGCATCTCTACGAGTTGCGTCGACGGCTGGGCATCGCGCTGGCCGCGATCATCGTGACGACGGTGTTCGGCTACGTCTGGTTCGAGGTCGCGCTGTTCGGTCTGCCCAGCCTGGGTGCTCTGCTGAAGGAGCCGTACTGCTCGTTGCCGGCCTCGGCGCGGGCCACCTTCACCGCCGACGGATCGTGCACGCTGCTCGGCACCGGCCCGTTCGATCAGTTCATGCTGCGGCTCAAGGTCGGTGCGACGGCCGGGGTTGTGCTGGCCGCGCCGGTGTGGCTGTGGCAGGTGTGGCGGTTCGTCGTACCGGCGCTACGCCGGGGTGAGCGCCGCTACGCCGTCGCCTTCGTGACCGTGTCGACGCTCCTGTTCGTCGCGGGGGCCTACCTTGCCCACACGATCGCGCCACAGGGGCTCGGGTTTCTGCTCACCATCGGCGACGAGGTCCAGACGACCGCGCTGACCGGCCAGTCCTACTTCGCCTTCGTCCTCGGGCTGCTCGTGGTCTTCGGGATCAGCTTCGAGCTGCCGCTGCTCGTCGTGGCGCTCAACCTCGCCGGCGTGCTTCCGCATGCCACGCTGGCCCGCTGCCGGCGCGGGATCGTCTTCGGGCTGTTCGCCTTCGCCGCGATCGCCACCCCCGGCCAGGATCCGATCTCGATGCTCGTCCTGGCCACGGCCCTGGTGCTGCTGTTCGAGCTGGCAGTAATGGTCGCCCGGGTGCACGACGCACGAGCCCGGCGGCGCACCGCGCAGACATCCGACGATCTCGACACCCCATCGGACATCGACACCACGCCGAGCCCACTGGCCTGAACAGTCCTGAACCCCCGGATCAGCCCCGGTGAACCCTCCGCCGTGCCGCCTCGCCCGAGGTCCATCGGCGGTGGCCGACGAGCACAGATCATCACCGCCGCAGCGCAGGCAACCACCCTGTGGTTCAGCCTCGCCGGCAGACGGCTGACCCCCCTACCCGCTTGGACCACTGCAGTGGCTGGTGCTGGTCTGGCTGCTCTTCCGGTGGGTACGGGTACACGACGATCATGCGGACGGCGCCGACCGCACCGGCCGCCGGGTTCGTGCCGGCGCCCGGCCGAGCGCCGTGGTTGCGAGAATCGTTGCCGTGGACGTCGCGCTGAACCTGGCCCTGGTACTGCTGTTCGTGCTCATCGGGGGCTTCTTCGCCGCCGCCGAGATCGCGCTGGTCACCCTGCGGGCCGGGCAGGTGTCGGCCATGGCCGAACGCGGACGGCGCGGGGAACGGGTGGCGCGGCTGCGCGGCGACTCCAACCGGTTCCTGTCCGCGGTCCAGATCGGAGTCACCTTCGCCGGGTTCTTCGCCTCCAGCTACGGCGGCGCCACCATCGCCGTGCGCCTGGAGCCGGTCCTGGCCGGCTGGGGACTGCCCCTGGCGATCGCCTCCACCGCCGCGCTGGTCCTGGTCACCGCACTGGTGTCCTACCTGTCGCTGGTCGTCGGCGAACTCGTCCCCAAGCGTCTGGCCCTGCAGAGCCCGGAGGCGGTCGCCCAGGCCACCGCCGGGCCCCTCGACCGGCTCGCCACCGTGGCCCGGCCGCTGATCTGGCTGCTGTCCCGCTCGACCAACGCCGTGGTCCGGCTGCTCGGCATCGACCCGCGCACCCCCGACGACCAGGTCAGCGAGGACGAGCTGCGCGACATGGTCCGCACCGCCAACACGTTGACCCCCGACGAGCGACGGCTGCTCACCGACGCCTTCACCGCGACCGACCGCGTGCTCAGCGAGGTCATGGTGCCCCGCACCGAAGCCGACTTCCTCCACGCCGACGCCACCCTGGACCAGGCCATCACCCAGGTCCTCGACCGGCCCCACTCCCGCTATCCCGTCATCGGCGAGACCGCCGACGACGTCGTCGGCGTGGTGCACGTGCGTGACCTGCTCACCGCCCACCACGCCGGCACGCACGGCGATGACCTTGCTGACCGGCGCCGCCCCGGCAGTGCCGGCGGCGAGCGGACCGTGGGTGAGCTGGCCCGGCCGGCCACCGCGCTGCCGGGCAGCAAACCCGTGCTCGCCACGCTCGACGAGATGCGCCGCGGCGCCGGACACCTCGCCGTGGTCGTCGACGAGTACGGCGGCACCGACGGGATCGTCACCGTCGAGGACCTCGTCGAGGAGATCGTCGGCGAGATCCGCGACGAGTACGACCCCAGCGCCACTCCCGCCCGACGAACCGCCGACGGCGGATTCGCCGCCGACGGGCTGCTCCACCACAACGACGTCGAGGTACAGACCGGGATCGCGCTCCCCGACGGGCCCTACGACACGCTGGGCGGGTTCGTGATGCACGAACTGGGCCGTATCCCCGTCGACGGCGACAGCATCGACGCACTCGGACACCGCTTCACCGTCGCCGCCACCGACGGCCACCGGATCGCCCGCGTCCACATATCCCCCGGCCCGACCGACGACACCACACCGGCCGGCCACGATGGTGACGAACCTCCCGCGGCAGGAGACGCTGCTCCCGGTCGGTCCCACTAGGGGCCGGAATGCGAGATGGCCCGGCCGAGAGTCTCGGCCGGGCCATCTCGCGGTCGTTCCGTCAGGCGTGCGCGCCGACGCCGATCACGTGTCGCTGCGCGCGGACTGGGGCTGCTCGGCGAGCGGCTCGTCGGCGCCGTGGTCGCCACCGGTCCCCGCCCGGACGGTCGAGAACTCGGCGACCTCGGTCTCCGACATCAGCGGGTCGTCCGAGCCGGGAACGCCGTGCCCGTTGCCGTTGCCGTTGCCGGCCTCGTCACCGGTCCCGTTGCCGGCCGCCGAGGTGTCCCCGGCCCCGCCGCCGGGGCGCGTGGTGAGCAGCGGGGAGGGCTCGGTCGGCATCGCGACGACGAACCGTTCACTGCTCAGACCGCGGCTCAGCCCGATCGCCATCAGGATGAGCACGATGCACAGTGGCAGCCCGGCGACGATGGAGGCCGTCTGCAGAGCGGAGAGCGCATCTTCACCGGAGGCCGCACCGGCCCCGAGCAGGACCGCGGCGATGACACCCTCCAGGACCGCCCAGAACAGACGCTGCTGCCACCGGGGGTGCGGGTCGCCGCCGTTGGTCAGGATGTCGACCACCAGGGAACCCGAGTCCGAGGAGGTGGCGAAGAACAGCACCACCACGACGATCGCCAGGATCGACGCCAGGATGGCCAGGAATCCCGGAACCGGCAGATCGTTGATCAAGACGAAGATCGAGGTCTCGGACTCGGCGGTGGCGAGCGGGTGCTCGGGGTTCGCGAGCAGGGTGTCCAGTGCGCTGTCACCGAAGATCGTCAGCCACACCATGGACGCGCCGACCGGCGCGAACAGGGCACCACCGATGAACGAGCGGATGGTGCGGCCGTAGGAGATCCGGGCCAGGAACATGCCGACGAACGGCGACCAGGACATCCACCAGCCCCAGTAGAACAGCGTCCAGCTCTCCTGCCACGTCTGGGCATTGTCGTTGCCCGGGAAGGTCTCGAAACTCAACCCGGGCAGCTGCTGGACGTAGGTCCCGACGTTCGCGGCGGTCGCGTTGAGCAGGTCACGGGTTGGACCGAAGAAGAACACGAACAGCATCAGCGCGAACGCCAGCCACAGGTTGAGCAGCGACAGGTTCCGGATGCCCTTGTCGATGCCCAGCATCACCGACACCACCGCGACCGCGGTGATCGCCAGGATCAGGATGACCTGCAGGCCCGTGGTGTTCTCGATCCCGAACAGTGCCTCCAGGCCGGCTCCGACCTGCTGCC
This sequence comes from Pseudonocardia nantongensis, assembly GCF_046546495.1. Classification (NCBI taxonomy): domain Bacteria; kingdom Bacillati; phylum Actinomycetota; class Actinomycetes; order Pseudonocardiales; family Pseudonocardiaceae; genus Pseudonocardia; species Pseudonocardia nantongensis. The sequence continues at coordinate 4,393 of NZ_JBKGXT010000026.1, forward strand.
CCCCGATCCCCAGCGAGGTGGCCAGCCCGAACAGGGTGCCGAACACCGCCAGGACGTCGACCAGGTAACCGGGCCAGGAGTTGATCCGGTTGCCGATCAGCGGGTAGAGCGCCGAGGCCGGACGCAGCGGCAGGCCCTTGCGGAAGGCGAAGTAACCCAGCGCGAGCCCGAGCACGATGTAGATCGCCCAGGGATGCAGGCCCCAGTGGTAGAAGGTGTAGAGCATCGCGTCCTCGGCGGCCTGCGCCGTGCCGCCCTCACCGACCGGCGGGCCGGTGAAGTGCGTCACCGGCTCGGACACGGCGTAGAACACCAGGCCGATGCCCATGCCCGCGGTGAACAGCATCGCGAACCAGGACAGTGTCCGGTACTCCGGCACCGAGTCCGACGGTCCGAGCCGCACCCGGCCGTAGCGCGAGCACATCAGCACGACCACGAAGATGAGGAACGCGCTGGCGGAGAAGATGTAGAGCCACTCGAAGTTGTCGGTGATCACCGAGTTGACCGCGCTCGCCGCGGTCCCGAGCGTGCTGGGCGACAGCACCCCCCACAACACGAACCCGACCGCCAGCACGGCCGAGCTCAGGAACACCGGTGGGCTGGTGTGCTCCTTCAGATATCTGCTTAACACGACTCCCCCTGCTACTTGCTGTTCGAACCAAACGGGCGAAACGCCCGCGGCCCGCCAATTCGAGAACTGTAGTTCGACAGCACCGGCTTGCGGTAGTGACCCTCGGACCCCGACCCGTTCCCTACGCAGGGTAGCCGTTCCCTACGCCGGGTAGTTTCGATCTCGGCGCGTTTCACATTCGGGTGGAGCGGCGTAGCTGCCGGCCCCGGAACCCGTTGGATCGGACATGCAGGCCAATCCTGACGATCTCACCGGACCGATCCTGGACCGGCCGGTCACCGCGCAGCCGGCTGCGACATCGACCGGTCGACATCACCTCCGGGAGGCGAGGGGGCCGGCCGCACCCACCGGCGACCTGGCCTGGACCGTCCTGCTCGTGCTCGGCTGCCTGATCGTCGCGGCGATGCTGCTGATCATGGTGCTCTGGCGCTGACCGGGGAGGTCACGGTGTCGCCTGCCGCCCGCCGTCAGCGCGCGGGCGCCGGTGCCGCACCAGTCGCGACCGACTCCGGCAGCTCCCCCGGCCGGTAGTCCGGCACCCGGCTCGCCGGGACTACGGCGAGTGCGCTGACCCGGCGAGCACCAGCAGCCCGAGCCGCAGCGCGCGCAGCCGGGCGTCCTCGTTGAGCGCGACCGCCGTGTCGACCCGGGCCGGTGTCGCGTCGGTCCCGGCCAGGATCTCGCGCAGCCGGTCGTTGCTCACGAAGTCGGCGTTGTCCGGGTCGACCTGGGCGACGAGCTCCGGGGGCAGCTCGACCTCGCCCGCGATGTACGTCCGGTGCGGCACGGCGCCCGTGCCCGCGACCTGTTCGACGCCGTCGACGTCCAGATCCAACCGAGCCTCTCCCCGCCGGGACCGGCGTGCCACCGGCCGGTCGTGTCGACCGTCACGGTCGGGCGGCGTGCGGCAGCAGGACGCGGTGCGGCTCAGCTCTCGAGCGCGGCGTCCACAGTGATCTCGACACCGGTCAGTGCCTTGGAGACCGGGCAGCCCTCCTTGGCCGCCCGGGCCGCCTCGGCGAACCCGTCGGCGTCGAGGCCGGTGACCTCACCGCGGACCGTGATCGTGATGCCGGTCAGCTGGAAGCCTCCCCGCTCCTGGTCCGGTCCGAGCGCGACGTCGGCGTTCACCTCGAGGGACTCCGGGGTGCCGCCGGCCTCGGCGATGTTCGCCGAGAGCTGCATCGCGTAGCAGGCTGAATGAGCCGCGGCGATGAACTCCTCCGGACTGGTGTACCCGTTCGCCTGCTCCGCGGAGCGCTTCGGGAAGCTGACCTCGTAGGTCCCGAGCTTCGAGCTGCTCAGCTCGACCTGGCCGGAGCCTTCCTGCAGGGTGCCGTTCCAGGCGGTGCGAGCGCTGCGAGTGGGCATCGTGTCCTCCGTGCGGTCGGGATCGATCGTGCGCGACCGGTCAACCCGGTCCGCGTGCCGTACCTGCGGTTCCCGCGCACCGCCGCGACGAAACGGATCAGCCGCGGAAGCGGTGGCGCCGCCGGCGCCCGGGCCCCGGCCCACCGGACCGGCACGCCCGGGCAGCGGCGGGCGCCGGGCGTCCGGCGGGGCCCCGTACGATGCCGTACCGGCGCGCGGCCCGGTGGTCGCCGGACGACCGGCGCGCGGTCCGGGTCGTCGCCGTGACGGTGCTGCCGTGACGGCGCTTCGGCCAGGGCCCCGGCGAACGGCAGCAGGAGGATGCGAACATGCCCGATGCCCACCCCGGTGGCGCCGGCGACCGGCCCCCCACCGGAAGCGCGGGTCCCGCCGCGGCGGTGGTGCTCGCCGCCGGCGCGGGATCGCGGATGCGCTCGGCGACGCCGAAGGTGCTGCACCCGCTCGGCGGGCGCAGCCTGCTCGGCCACGCGGTGCACGCGGTGGCCGGCCTGTCGCCGGAACACCTGGTCGTCGTCGTCGGCCACCAGCGGGAGCGGGTCGACGAGGCCGTGGCCGGGATCGGCACCGAGCTGGACCGGCCGATCGCGACCGCGGTGCAGGAGAACCGGCTCGGGACCGGCGACGCGGTGCGCTGCGGGCTCTCCGCGCTGCCCGCGGAGCTGGCCGGAACCGTCGTCGTCACCTACGGCGACGTGCCGCTGCTCGACAGCGCGACGCTGTCCGCGCTGGTCGACGAGCACGAGCGGGCCGGTGCCGCGGTCACGCTGGTGACCTGCGATCCCGCCGACCCCGCCGGGTACGGGCGGATCGTGCGGGACGGCGCCGGGGCGGTGACCGCGATCGTCGAGCACGCCGACGCGACGCCCGACCAGCGGGCGATCACCGAGGTCAACTCCGGCGTCTACGCGTTCGACGCGCGGTTCCTGCGCGCGGGCATCCGCGGGCTGGCCGCGCACAACGAGCAGCAGGAGCTGTACCTCACCGACCTGGTCGAGGCCGGCGTCGCGGGTGGCGGGACGGTGCACGCCCTGCGGTGCGACGACGAGTGGCTGCTGCGCGGGGTGAACGACCGGGTCCAGCTGGCCGACGTGCGCGCCGAGCTGAACCGCCGGGTGCTGCGCCGGTGGATGCTCGACGGCGTCACCGTCGTCGACCCGGCGAGCACCTGGGTGGACGTCGCGGTGCGGCTCGGCGCCGACGTCGTCCTGCATCCGGGCACCCAGCTGCACGGCGCGTGCGAGATCGCCGAGGGCGCCGAGATCGGTCCGGACAGCACGCTGAGCGGCTGCGTGGTCGGCGCGGGCGCCTCGGTGGTCCGGACGCACGGGTCGGACTCGGTGATCGGCGAGAACGCCTCGGTCGGGCCGTTCGCCTACCTGCGCCCGAACGCCCGGCTGGGCGCCTCGGGCAAGATCGGCACGTTCGTCGAGGTGAAGAACTCGGACATCGGCCAGGGCTCCAAGGTTCCGCACCTGACCTACGTCGGGGACGCCACGATCGGCGAGATGAGCAACATCGGTGCGTCGTCGGTGTTCGTGAACTACGACGGCGTGCGCAAGCAGCGGACGACCATCGGCTCGCACGTGCGCACCGGTTCGGACACGATGTTCATCGCGCCGGTGACCGTCGGCGACGGGGCCTACACCGGCGCCGGCACGGTGCTGCGCGACGACGTCCCACCGGGGGCGCTCGCGGTGTCCGGCGGGGCACAGCGCACCATCGACGGGTGGGTGTCGCGCAAGCGCCCGGGCACCCCGGCCGCCGAGGCGGCCGAGCGGGCGGGGACCATCCCGCCCGCGGACACAGAACCGGGGCCCGCCGGCAACGGCGCGGGACCCGACCAGCACCGGTCCGCCACCGGACCGGCCGACGACCTCAGCCGAGGAGGCACCGCACGGTGAGCGCGATCGCAGGTACCCCGAAGAAGAACATGATGCTGTTCTCCGGGCGTGCGCACCCGGAGCTGGCCGAGCACGTGGCCAAGGAGCTCGACGTCACGGTCACCCCGCAGGCGTCCTACTCCTTCGCCAACGGCGAGATCTTCTGCCGGTTCGAGGAGTCGGTCCGCGGCAGCGACGCGTTCGTGATCCAGGCGCACTCGGCCCCGATCAACGACGCCGTCATGGAGCAGCTGATCATGGTCGACGCGCTCAAGCGCGGCTCGGCCAAGCGGATCACCGCCGTGATGCCGTTCTGGGGCTACGCGCGCCAGGACAAGAAGCACCGCGGCCGTGAGCCCATCTCGGCCCGCCTGGTCGCGGACATGTTCAAGACCGCGGGCGCCGACCGGATCCTGACCGTGGACCTGCACACCTCGCAGATCCAGGGTTTCTTCGACGGCCCGGTGGATCACCTGTTCGCGCTGCCGGTGCTCGCCCAGCACATCAAGAACACCCGCCCGGACGAGAACTTCGCGGTCGTCTCGCCGGACTCCGGTCGCGTCCGGCTGGCCGAGCGGTGGGCCGACACCCTCGGCGGGACACCGCTGGCGTTCATCCACAAGACCCGCGACCCGGACAAGCCGAACGAGGCCGTCGCGAACCGGGTGGTCGGCGACATCGAGGGCCGCTGCTGCGTCGTGATCGACGACATGATCGACACCGGTGGCACCGTGGCGAAGGCGGTCGACGTGCTGCTCGCGCAGGGCGCCACCAAGGTGCTCGTGGCGGCCACGCACGGCGTGCTGTCCGGCCCGGCCACCGAGCGGCTGGCCAACTGCGGCGCCGACGAGGTGATCTTCACCGACTCGCTGCCGATCCCGGAGGAGAAGCGGTTCGGCAAGATGACCGTGCTGCCGATCGCGCCGCTGCTCGCCGAGGCGATCCACCAGGTCTTCGAGGACGGCTCCGTCACCAGCCTGTTCGACGGCAACGCCTGAGCGACCACACGCCACACGAACGGCGTCCCACCTCCAAGACCCCTCATCATGGTCAACGACGACCCCGGTTGCCGGCCACTCTCGTGGTCCTGGACGCCTGCCGCGGGATCGTCGTGAGAACGCAACGCATCGAGCGGGCGACGGACACCGTCCGCGCCGTTGCGGGCGGGGGCCTCAGGGTGTAGTGCGGCCGTGACGTAGACTCCGGATCATCTCCGCGGCGAGGGCGGGTGCACGCTGACCCGCCGTGATCGACGTGGGCCGATCCCGGTCGGCTCCTCGCCGCGCGCACACCTTCCGGACAGCGCACAACGCAGCAGCACTCTCGAGGAGCATTCCCGTGGCCCAGACCCGCATCCCCGCCGAGAACCGGACCGAGTTCGGCAAGGGCGCCGCCCGCCGCACCCGCAAGGCCGGCAAGATCCCCGCCGTGCTCTACGGGCACGGCACCGACCCGGTGCACCTGTCGCTGCCGTCGCTGGAGTTCGCGGCCGTCGTCCGTGAGCAGGGCCGCAACGCCGTGCTCGAGCTGGACGTCGCCGGCTCCAAGCCGCAGCTCGCGCTGACCAAGACCGTGGTCGTGCACCCGCTGCGCCCCTACATCGAGCACGTCGACCTGCTGGTCATCAAGCGGGGCGAGAAGGTCGAGGTCGAGCTCGACGTCGTCGTCACCGGTGACGCCGCCCCGGGCTCGCTGGTCACCCAGGGCCTGAACACCGTCCTGGTCGAGGCCGACGCGCTGAACATCCCGGAGAACATCGAGATCTCCCTCGAGGACGCCGAGATCGGCAGCCAGTACTTCGCGGGCGACCTGCCCCTCCCCCGCGGCGTCGAGCTGCACACCGACCCGGAGTCCCTGGTCGTGCAGGTCGTCCCGGCGCCGACCGAGGAGGACCTGGAGGCCGAGATCGACACCGAGGGTGCCGGCGTGGTCGAGGACGCCTCCGACGAGGAGCAGGCCGCCGCGCCGGCCGCGACCGAGGGCGACACCGAGACCGGCTCGGCGGACGAGTCCGGCTCCGACTCGGACAAGTGAGTCCCGCTCCGGGCCCCGCACTGGTGGTCGGGCTCGGCAACCCGGGCCCGGAGTACGCCGAGACCCGGCACAACGTCGGTACCCGCGTCGCCGCACTGCTGGCGGCGCGGGCCGGCGCGGGCCGCTTCTCGGTGCACAAGCGCACGAACGCCGACGTGGCCCAGGGCCGGCTGGCCGGCCGCCCGCTGACCGTGGCCGTCCCGCGGGCATACATGAACATCTCCGGCGGCCCGGTCACCGGCCTGCTGAAGTACTTCTCGGTACCGGCCGGCGAGCTGATCGTCGTGCACGACGAGCTGGACCTCGACTTCGGCGTCGTCCGGCTCAAGCGCGGCGGCGGCGAGGGCGGGCACAACGGGCTGCGCTCGATCAGCCGCTCGCTGGGCACGAAGGACTACCTGCGGGTCCGGTTCGGCATCGGGCGCCCGCCCGGCCGTCAGGACCCGGCAGACTACGTGCTCAAGCGCTTCTCCGGGAGCGAGCGGGCGGAGCTGGAGCTGGGCGTGGACCTGGCCGCGGACGCCGCCGAGATGCTGCTGTCCGAGGGCTTGGAGCCGGCCCAGAACCGCTTCCACCCGCTGTCGGGCTGACCTCGGCGACCGCGGGCCGTTCCCCGCCGGATCAGCGGGGGGCGGTCAGCAGGTCGGCGGTGGCGGCGCGGCGCAGCTTCCCGGACGGCGTCTTCGGCAGTGCCCCGGGCGCGAGCACCGCGACCTCCGTGGGACGGACTCCGACCGCGGACACGACGCGGCGGATGACGTCGTCCCGGACGGTCTTCACGGCGTCGGCGCTGCCGGCCCCCTTCGCCTCGACCGCGACCGCGAACGACTCCCGGTGCCGGCCCTCCCCGGCCGCGATCCGGACCGCGACGACGTTGCCCGCGCGCACGCCGTCGGCCTCGCCGGCCGCCCGCTCGATGTCGGTCGGGTAGATGTTGCGGCCACCCATGATGATCACGTCCTTGGTGCGCCCGCACACGACGACCGCCCCGGAGTCGGTCAGGTAGCCCTCGTCGCCGGTGTCGAACCAGCCGTCTCCGTCCTTCGTGGACCTCGGACCGTCGAGGGTCAGGTAGCCCGGGGTCACCGCCTCACCGCGCAGGTGCAGCGCGCCGACCTCGCGGGGTCCGAGCACCCGCCCCCCGGTACCGACGACCCGTACCTCGATCCCCGGCAGCGGCGGGCCGAGCTCCGGGAACTCGCGCACCTGGCCGGACCCGGCCGGGGTCGCGCGCCGGTGCGCCTCCAGCGCCTCGGCGTCCACCCGGTCCACGGACAGCCCCGTGTGGACGGGTGCGAAGGCCACCCCGAGCGCCGTCTCGGCCATCCCGTAGGCGCACAGCACCGACTCCGGCCGCAGCCCGAAGCGGGCCCCGGCATCGGTGAAGGCGCCGACCGCGGCGGGATCCACCGGCTCGGCACCGTTCAGCGCGATCCGCAACGAGGACAGGTCCAGCTCGCCGTCGCCGACCCGGGCCAGCTGGCGGGCCAGCACCGCGTAGGCGAAGTTCGGCGCCGCGGTGACCGTGCCGCGGTACTTCGAGATCAGCTCGGCCCAGAGCCGCGGGCGGGTCAGGAAGTCGGCCGGGGTGACCGTCACCAGGTCCAGCCCGACCGCCATCGGCACGGTCAGGAAGCCGACCATGCCCATGTCGTGGAACAGCGGCAGCCACGACACCATCCGGTCGCGCTCGACGTCCAGCTCGGACGCCGTGACCATCGCGCCGATGTTCGCCCGCAGGTTGGCATGGGTGATCCGCACCGCCTTCGGGGCCGCGGTGGAGCCGCTGGTGAGCTGCAGCAGGGCGGTGTCGTCCTCGTCGGCGACGTCCGCGGCGGCGGTGACCGCGTCCGGGTCGCCCTCGAGCGAGTCCAGGATCCGGAACGGGACGCCCTGCTCGGTCAGGACCGGCGCGAGCGCGTCGAACGGCGGCCCGAGCAGCACCATCGACGCGTCGACCATCTTCAGCGTCGCGACGGTGTCCTCCGCCCAGACCGCGAGGTCGGTCCGCGGGGTCGGCTGGTGCAGCATCGTCACGCTGCCGCCGCACAGCCACACCGCCTGCGCCGTCGGGGCGATCGCGGCCGGCTCGCCGGCGAGCACGCCGACCGCGCCGCCGAACGGCAGCGCGGGCTCAGCGTCGTCGCGGGGGCGACGCAGCGCGTCCGCGGCACCCCGGGCCGCCCGATGCACCTGCGCCCAGGACCGCCACGCGGCCTCGCGCGGCTCCCCGGTCGTCATCCCGCGGGCGTCGCCGCCGGCACCGGTCGCGGACTCCAGCATCGCCGCCAGGAATCGGGACATGCCGCCGACACTAGCGATCCACCGGCGCCGTCGCCGCCACGGTCGGTGATCGGATCGGCCGCCGCACCCCGGCGTAGGATCCGGCGCCATGGCGGACCAGCAGATCTCCACTCCCCCCGCAGAGCTCGCCGACGCCGTGGCCGGCGTGCTGCCCGGCGCGCGGGCCGACCTGGAGGCGCTGGTCCGGATCCCGAGCATCTGGGCCGACCCGGCGCACGCCGAGGACACCCGCCGCTCCGCCGAGGCCGTCGCCGCGCTGGCCCGGGACGCCGGCGCCGCCTCGGTCGAGATCCTCTCCGCCGAGGAGGGGGCGCCCGCCGTCGTCGCGCACTGGCCGGCCCCCGCAGGGTCGCCGACGGTCATGCTCTACGCCCACCACGACGTCCAGCCCACCGGTGGCGACGAGCTGTGGGCGAGCACGCCGTTCGAGCCGACCGAGCGGGACGGCCGGCTCTACGGCCGCGGCGCCGCCGACGACAAGGCCGGCGTCATGACCCACCTGGCCGCGCTGCGCGCCTACGGCGGGACGCCGCCGGTCGGCGTCACGCTGTTCGTCGAGGGCGAGGAGGAGTCCGGCTCCCCGACGCTGACCGCGTTGCTGGCCGAGCACCGCGACGCGCTCACCGCGGACGTCATCGTGATCGCCGACGCCGCCAACCCGGCCGTCGACACCCCCGCGCTGACCACCAGCCTGCGCGGGCTGGTGGACGTCGTCGTCGAGGTGTCGATGCTGGAGCGCCCGGTGCACTCCGGGGTCTACGGCGGCCCGGTCGGCGACGCGCTCACCGCGCTCTGCCGGACCCTCGCCACGCTGCACGATGACAAGGGCGAGGTCGCCGTGCCCGGCCTGGTCCGCGGCTCGTCGGACGCGCCGGAGCCGGACGAGTCGACCTACCGCGCCGACGCCGGCCTGCTCGACGGCGTCGAGCTGCTCGGCACCGGCAGCATCCCGGAACGGGTCAACCGGAAGCCGGCCGTGGCGGTGCTGGGCATCGACGCCCCCGCGGTCGCCGAGGCGTCCAACGTGCTGCTCCCCCGGGCCAGGGCGATGGTGAGCATGCGCCTGGCCCCCGGCCAGGACGCGAAGGACGCCCGGCGGGCGCTCGCCGAGCACCTGGAGCGGAACGTCCCCTGGGGCGCGCACGTGACGACCGCGCCCGGCTCCGGCGGCGCCGAACCGTTCACGCTGTCGGCGACCGGCGAGGTGTACGACCATGCCCGCGCCGCGTTCTCCTCGGCCTACGGCACCGCCGCGGTCGAGACCGGCATCGGCGGTTCCATCCCGTTCATCGCCGAGTTCGCGCGGGCGTTCCCGGGCGCGGCGGTGCTGGTGACCGGCGTCGGGGACCCGGCGAGCCGCTGGCACGGCATCGACGAGAGCCTGCACCTGGAGATGTTCGGCAAGGGTGTGCTCGCCGAGACGCTGCTGCTGCGCCGGCTCGCCGGCGGCGCCTGATAACCGGGGCCCGGGCGCATGCCCCGATCCCGGCCCGGGTAAGTCTGTACACATGAAGTTCGGTATCGCCACGTTCGTGACCGACGAGGGAATCCGGCCCGCCCCGCTCGGCCGGGCCCTCGAGGAGCGCGGGTTCGATTCGGTGTTCCTCGCCGAGCACTCGCACATCCCGGCCAGCCGGGAGTCGCCGTATCCGGGCGGCGGTGACCTGCCGCGGATCTACTACCGCACGCTGGACCCGTTCGTCGCGCTGACGGCGATGGCAGCCACCACCACCGACCTGCTGCTCGGCACCGGGATCGTGCTGATGCCGCAGCGCGACGTGATCCACACCGCGAAGTCGGCGGCCAGCGTCGACCTGGTGTCCCGGGGCCGGCTGCTGTTCGGCGTCGGTGCCGGGTGGAACCGCGAGGAGATGCGCAACCACGGCGTCGCCCCGAAGAAGCGCGGCCCGCTGATGACCGAGCAGCTCCACGCGCTCAAGGAGCTGTGGACGGCCGACGAGGCCGAGTTCCACGGTGAGCACGTCGACTTCGACCCGGTCTTCAGCTGGCCCAAGCCGGACCGCGAGCCGCACCCACCGATCTACCTCGGTGGCGAGAGCGATGCCGCGCTGACCCGCCTCGCCGAGGTCGGCGACGGCTGGCTGCCGCGCGGGCACGTCCCCTTCGACGAGATCAGGAAGGTGCGCTCGGAACTCGCCGAGAAGGGCAAGCCGGACGTCCCGACAACGGTGTTCGCCGCGCCGCCGGACCCGGACCAGGTCTCCGGCTACGCCGAGGCGGGCGTCGAGCGGGTGACGTTCATGCTCCCGACGCTGCCCGAGTCCGAGACCCTGACCAAGCTCGACGAGCTGGCCGAGGTCAAGCAGAAGGCGAGCTGACCGCTCCCAGCACCAGCGCCGTCAGCGCCTCCGGCGCGTCGAGCTGGACCAGGTGCCCGGCGTCGGGTACCAGGTGCAGCTCGGCGCCGGGGATCACGGCCGCCAGCCGGTGCGCGCGGTCCACCCGCGTTCTCCCGGACGAGCTGGAAGAACTCCGACCCCCACGGCGCGAGCGCGACGACGTCGACCAGCGTCAGTAGCCGGGCATGTCCCACAGGTGGACCCGGTGGGTCCGTTCCAGGGCCGCGGCGATCGGCGCCCACAGCCACGACGACCACGGTGTGCCGTGGCACAACACCACCGGCGGGCCCGAGCCGCGCACGGTCCATGCCACCCGATGCCCGTCGATCACGCTCTCGTCGTCCTGATCCACGAGCGACACGATGTCACGGGACACCGACAGCGCACCGGCGCCGGCTCCACCGCCGCCCCCCGACGGCGGCGGCGGAGCCGGCCCGATATCCCCCCGACACGGCGTCGCTCCCCAGCACGCCGTGTCCGGCACACCGTATTCGCAGGGCGGGGCCGTCCGGATCGGTCGAATTGCGGATATCTCGCCCGGCGGTCTCCTCCCGTGGGAGGAGACCGGCCTATCCCTCGGCGCGCTCGGCCGCGGCGAGCCAGTCCAGCTCGACGGTCTCCCGCTCGGCGACGACGTCCTTCAGCTCCCGGTCCAGCTCGGCCAGCCGGGACGGGTCGGTGGCCGCCTCGGCCAGCTGTGTGTGCAGCTTCTCCTCGCGCGAGGTCAGCTGCTCCATCCGCCGCTCGAGGCGCTGGGCCTCCTTGCGGGCGGCCCGCTGCTCGGCCGCGTCGACCTTCGTCGCGGCCGGGGTGGCATCGGGGCCTGCCGCCGACGCGGCGGTCCCGGCGGGACCGGCTCCCGCCCCGGCCCGGGGTGCGGTGCCGGAGCGCCGCCGGTCCAGGTACTCCGGGATCCCGCCGGGCAGGTGGGTGAGCCCGCCGTCGCCGAACAGCGCGAACACCTGGTCGCAGACCCGTTCGGTCAGGTAGCGGTCGTGGCTGACCACCACGAGCGTGCCCGGCCAGCCGTCGAGCAGGTCCTCCAGCCCGGTCAGGGTGTCGACGTCCAGGTCGTTCGTGGGCTCGTCGAGCAGCAGCACGTTCGGCTCGTCCATCAGCAGCCGGGTCAGCTGCAGCCGGCGGCGCTCGCCGCCGGAGAGCCGCCCGACCGGCGTCCACTGCCGGGACGCCGGGAAGCCGAGCCGCTCCAGCACCTGGGAGGCCGTCATCTCCTGCTTGCCGAACCGCACGTACTTGGCGACGGCCTCGGTCGCCTCGAGTACCCGCGTGTCGGCCGGCAGGTCGATCAGCTCCTGGGTGAGCTGCGCCAGCTTCACGGTGCTGCCCTGCACGCGGCGCCCGCCGTCGAGGGTCCGGCCCCCGGACAGGGCACGCAGCAGCGTCGTCTTGCCCGACCCGTTGACGCCGACGATGCCGACCCGGTCGCCCGGCCCGAGCCGCCAGGTGACCCGGTCTAGCAGGGCACGCCCGGCGACCTCGACGCTGGCGTCCTCCAGCTCCAGCACCGTGCGCCCGAGCCGGTTGGTGGCGAACTGCATCAGCTCGACGGTGTTCCGCGGTGCCGGAACGTCGGCGATCAGCGCCTCGGCTGCCTCGATCCGGTAGCGCGGCTTCGACGTCCGGGCGGGCGGACCGCGACGCAGCCAGGCCAGCTCCTTGCGGGCCAGGTTGCGACGGCGCTGCTCGGCGGCGTCGGCCTGCCTGCTGCGCTCGGCGCGGGCGTAGACCCAGTCGGCGTAGCCGCCGAGGTAGGACTCGACCCGGCCGTTCGCCACCTCCCAGGTGCGGGAGCAGACGGTGTCGAGGAACCAGCGGTCGTGCGTCACGACCACCAGCGCGATCCGGCGGCCGACCAGGTGTTCGGCGAGCCAGCCGATGCCCTCGACGTCGAGGTGGTTGGTCGGCTCGTCGAGCACCACCAGGTCGAGCTCGCCGACCAGTGCCGCGGCGAGCGCCACCCGGCGCTTCTCCCCGCCGGAGAGCCCCTCGGTGGACCGCTCGAGTGCGGCGTCGACGCCCGCCCCGCTCCGCGGGGCGATCCCGAGCCCGTTCAGCACGTCGCGCACCCGCGGGTCGGCGGCCCACTCGTGGTCGGCGTCGTAGTGCTCCAGCACGATGTCGCGCACCGTCGACCCGGCCGGGAAGCGGTCGCGCTGGGCCAGGTGCGCGAGCCGCAGCCCGCCGACCCGGCTGACCCGGCCGCCGTCGACCGGACGTTCCCCGGTGATCACCTCGAGCAGGGTGGACTTGCCACCGCCGTTCAGGCCCACGACGCCGATCCGGTCGCCGCGCTCGACGCCCAGCGAGACGGCGTCGAGCAGCACCCGGGAGGCGTCCCCGGGCACGTGCGCGGTGACGTTCTCCAGGTTGAGGAGGTTCTCGCGGCCGGCCATCAGGCACGCGCCAGGGGCCCGGCGGCGGACCCGCTCGGTCGGCCGCGTCCGTGGGACGGCCCGCTGCCGGGCCCGTGCGCCGGTCCGCCGCGGTGGTGGCCCGGTGCCGGTCCGCCGCGGTGGCCTGGTGGCGGCCCGCCGCCGTGTTCCGGCGGGGGTTCGTGGTCGTCGACGATCCGGGCGCCGCCGACCGGGCCCTGCGCGACGCGCACGGTGCGGCACACCCCCATCCCGGCCAGCTCGGTGGCGACCTCGACCGCGGCGTCGGCGTCCGCGCAGAGGAACGCGCAGGTGGGGCCGGAGCCGGAGACCAACCCGGCGAGCGCCCCGGAGTTCACGCCGGCGCGCAGCGTGCGGCGCAGGTCCGGGGCCATCGAGACGGCCGCGACCTGCAGGTCGTTGCCCAGGTTCAGCCCGAGCTGGCGCGGGTCGCCGCCGGCGAGTGCCTCCAGCACCGGCTCGACCGGGCGGTCGTCGGGCTCGGCGTCGCCGCGCAGCCGGTCCAGCTCGCCGAACACCGCGGGGGTGGACAGCCCGCCCCGGGCCAGCGCGACCACCCAGTGCAGGCGGTGCCGGGCCAGCACCGGGATCACCTGCTCGCCGCGCCCGGTCCCCAGGGCGGTGCCGCCGTGCAGCGCGAACGTGACGTCCGAGCCGAGCTCCGCGGCCAGCTCGGACAGCTCGTCGCGGCCCAGCTCCATCCGCCACAGGGTGGACAGCGCGACCAGCGCACCGGCGGCGTCGGCGGAGCCGCCCGCCATCCCGCCGGCGACCGGGATGCCCTTGCGCAGGGTGACCCGCACGTCCGGGTCCCGGTCGGCCTTCGCGGCGAGCAGCTCGACCGCGCGCCAGGCCAGGTTGGTGGCGTCCAGCGGGACCTCGGCGACGCCGTCGCCGTGCACGTCCAGGGCGGGCGCGTCGGCGGGCTCGACCGAGACCTCGTCGAACAGGCTCACGGCGTGGAAGACGGTGACCAGGTCGTGATAGCCGTCCGGCCGCACCCCGCCGACGGCGAGGTGCAGATTGATCTTCGCGGGGACCCGGGCGGTGACCGGTCGCGGCACGGCGGACAGCACCGTTCAACCCTACGGGCCGTGGTCCGGGACTCGCCGCCGCCCGGCGGCCGCGGTGGCCGGGCTCACCGGCGTGCTACCGGCTCGCTCCCGGTGACGACCGCACGGCGGGCCAGCAGGTGCCGCGGCGTCGCGAAACAGGCGACCGCGGCCAGCCCCACGACCAGGAGCCCGGCCGGGAGCAGCACCGACTGGGCCATCGCGGCGGCGAACGGTTCGCGCAGCGGCTCGGGCAGCGGCCCGCCGGCCGCGGCGGTCTCCGGCGGTCCGGTGCCGGTACCGCCCCTACCGGGCAGCAGCGCCGCGAGCCGGGCCTCCATCAGCACCGCGATGCCCGCACTGCCCAGCACCGCGCCGACCTGCCGGGTCGTGTTGTAGACCCCGGAGCCGGAGCCGGCCTGGTCCATCGGCAGGTTCCGGGTGGCGCTGGTGGAGATCGGCGCCCACACGCACGAGTTCGAGATCCCGATCAGCGCGATCGGCAGCACCAGCTGCCAGACCGGGGTGTCCGCCCCCATCACCGCCGCCAGCCAGAACAGCCCGATCACGAACGTCGACATCCCGAACCCGCCGATCAACCGCGGGTGCACCCGGTCGGTGAGCCGGCCGGTCCACGGGGCGAGCCCTCCGGACAGGATGGCCAGCGGCGCGAGCAGCAGCGCGGCCTGGATCGGCGACCAGCCGCGGACGCTCTGCGCGTAGATCATCAGCGGGAAGCCCTGCGCCGTGACGGCGAACCCGACGGTGCAGATCGCCACGTTGGCCAGCGAGAAGTTCCGGTCCCGGAACAACCGCAGCGTGACCAGTGGCTCGATGCCACCGTCCCGGGTACGCAGCACCGACTGCCACCACACGAACACCGCCAGCACCACGACCCCGGCGACGATCAGCGCCCACACCGGGATCGGCCCGACGATCGGGCCCCAGTCGTACTTCTGCCCCTGCTGGATGCCGAAGACCAGCAGGAACATCCCGACCGCGGACAGCACCACCCCGACCAGGTCGAACCGGCGGCGTGTGGTCGCCAGCGACGGCACCAGCCGCCAGGCCGCGACGAACGCGACGAGCCCGAACGGCACGTTCACGAAGAAGATCCACTCCCAGCCGAGGCCGACCAGCGCCCCGCCCAGGATCGGCCCGGCCAGCGTCGCCACCCCGGCGACCGCACCCCACAGGCTCATCGCCCGGCCGCGCTGGTCGGCCGGGAACGTCCGCGTGATCACGGCCATCGTCTGCGGGGTCATCATCGCCGCGCCGAGGCCCTGCACTACCCGGGCCGCGACCAGCGCACCGACCGTGCCGGTGAGCCCGCACCACAGCGAGGCGAGGGTGAACACCGCCAGCCCGGCGAGGTAGACCCGCTTGGGCCCGAACCGGTCCCCGAGCCGGCCGGTGATCAGCAGCGGCACGGCGTAGGCCAGCAGGTAGGCGCTGGTCACCCAGACCACGGAGTTGACGTCGGCGTCCAGTGCGACGAGCAGCGCGGGCGTCGCGACGGTCACGATCGTCGCATCGACGAGAATCATGAAGAAGCCGATGACCATCGCCCACAACGCCGGCCACGGACTCGTCCCGTCCGGTCCGAGGACCCGTTCCCGAGCTCGTGTCACCCCGACATCATGCGCCCCACCGCCCGCCCGCCCGCACCATGGCTCCACAACGCCACCCAGGCCGCCCGGACTCGGGTCAGGGCTGCACGACGCGGGACTGGGCTACCCGGGCGAAGTCGGCGACGGAGAGGCGTTCGGCTCTGGTGGTGGGGTCGATGCCGGCGGCGCGCAGGGCGGTCTCGGCGGCGGCGGGCGAGCCGGCCCAGCCGGCCAGGGCGCCGCGCAGAGCCTTGCGGCGCTGGGCGAACGCGGCCTCGATCACGGCGAACGTCGCCGCCCGGTCGGTGCCGGTCGGCGGGTCGTGCCGGGCGAAGTGCAGCAGCCCGGAGTCGACGCCGGGGACCGGCCAGAACACCGCGCGCGGGACGGGACCTGCCCGGCGGGCGTCGGCGTACCAGGCCAGCTTGGCGCTCGGCGCGCCGTACTCCCGGGACCCGGGCCGGGCGGCCAGCCGGTCGGCGACCTCGGCCTGCACCATCACCAGGCCGCGCTCGATGCCGGGCAGCTCGGCGAGCAGGTGCAACAGCACCGGGACGGCGACGTTGTAGGGCAGGTTCGCCACGATCGCCGTGGGAACGCCCGCACCCGGTCCCGCATCGGCGGCCAGCTCGGCCGCGCCGACCCGCAACGCGTCCGCGCCGGTGACGGTGAGCCGCTCGGCCAGGCCGGGGGCCCGGTCGGCCACCGTCTCGGCGAGCAGGCCGGCCAGCGCGGGATCGATCTCCACCGCGTGCACCCGGGCGGCGCCCGGCAGCAGGCCCAGGGTGAGCGAGCCGAGCCCCGGGCCGACCTCCAGCACGACGTCGTCGGGACCGATCCCGGACGCCTTGACGATGCGCCGGACCGTGTTCGCGTCGTGCACGAAGTTCTGGCCGAGCTTCTTGGTCGGCCGCAGCCCCAGCCGATCGGCCAGTACCCGGACGTCGGCCGGGCCGAGCAGCCGGGCGGTCGCGTTCCCGCCCGCCGCCGACGGTTCGCTCGCAGACTCGCCCCGCACCGACGGTTCGCTCGCAGACTCGCTCTGCACCGACGGTTCGCTCGCAGACTCGCTCACGCCGCCATTGTTCTCGCCCACCGCCGGACCGGCGGCGGCGGGATCAGCTGAGGCCGACCTTGCTGGAGCAGGACGGCCAGGCGCCGTAGCCGCCGCGCTCCTCCTTCATCTTGTTGGCGACCGAGATCTGCTCCTCGCGGCTGGCCTGGTCCGGGCGCGAGGCGAACTCGTCGCCGCCGTAGGCGTTCCAGGTCTGCTTGTCGAACTGCAGGCCGCCGTAGTAGCCGTTGCCGGAGTTGGTCGACCAGTCGCCGCCGGACTCGCACTCGGCGAGCTTGTCCCAGGTGGCGCCGCCGGAGACCGCGGGCGCCTCGGCCTTCGACTTCTCGACGGCCTTCTCGGCGGCCTTCTCGGTCTCCTCGACCTTCTTCCTGGTTCCGACCTTCACGACCTTCGGGGTGGCCGGGGTGTCCTGGCCGGCGGCGATCCGCTCGCGGCCGACCTCCTTGCCCTTGTCGTAGGTGACCCGCCAGATCACGCTGCGCTCGCCCTCGCGGCCCGGGTCGACGACGGTGCGGGTGCCCTCGTCCATCGTCGGGTCCGCCACCTCCTTCTCCGGCGACGGCAGCTTCTGCGCCTCCACGACCTGCGCGTTGACGATGTCCGAGCCCGAGGTCGCCGACGGCGCCGACGGCGCCACCGGGGCGTAGGAGGCGGGCGCGCGGTCCAGCGTCATCGAGGCGCTGCCGAGGTCGGCTGAGCTCGCCGCGAGATCGGCCCGCAGGTCCTGCGGCTCGTTCTCCAGCTGCGGGGCCAGCACCGCGGCGGCGAGGCCGCCGGTCGGCAGCGAGAACAGGGCGGCCGCGGCGGCGGTGCGCATCCCGGCACGGGTGCCGGAGGTGCGGTGCCGGCCGCGGTCGGACTCGTCGAGCCCGGCCGGGAGGTCGGGGGACCCGGTGGCCGGAAGGGCGCGCCCGGGGGCGTCCCGGGACACACGGACAGTGCGGTCGATCATGACTTCCCGGAGGACTCGACGGCCCGGGCAGGGAGCGTGGCCCGCGGTGACGACGACCGGCGCGGTACCGGGGAGCGGAAACCGTTGCTGGGGAGCGGACCGGTCGTCGTCACCGCCTGGCCGGGGAGCGTTCCCATCCCGGCGGTACGGGCCGAGACGTTAGCGGACCGTGACCCCGCCGTCGGGACCCGGGACGACCCACGGCGACGAACGGCCGATGGTCGACGCCGAGTGACGACGACCCCGCCGCCCGGCTCGACGGGCGGCGTTATCCGGTTGTGTCCGTCCGGAAGATCCGTTCGGCGTTGCGCCGGGCACTTTCGGCGACCGAGGCCTCCGGTTCCCCGCGCGTCGCGGCGATCCCGCGGACGGTCCACGGCAGCACGTAGGGCTCGCCCGCCCGGCCGCGCTGCGGGTGCGGGGTGAGGAACGGCGCGTCGGTCTCCACCAGGTACTGCGACGCCGGGACCAGCGCCGCCGCGGCCCGAAGCTCGTCGTTGCGCTTGAAGGTGACGGGCCCGGCGAACGACAGCAGGTAACCGGACTCGACGCACTCGCGCGCCATCGCGGCATCGCCTGAGAAGCAGTGGAAGATCACCGTCTCCGGTGCACCCTCCTCGTGCAGGATTCGCAGCACGTCCTCGTGCGCGTCCCGGTCGTGGATCATCAGCGGCTTGCCGGTGCGCTTGGCGAGCCCGATGTGCCAGCGGAACGCGTCCTGCTGGGCGGCCGGCGGCGAGTACTCCCAGTAGTAGTCCAGACCGGTCTCCCCGACCGCGACCACCCGCTCGTCGCCGGCCAGCCGCTCGACCTCGGCGAGGTCGGCCTGCGACACCGACGCCGTGCGGGTCGGGTGCAGCGCGACCGCTGCCCACACCCGCGGGTCGGCGTGCGCGGCACCGACCGCCCACCGCGCGGCGTCCAGGTCGTCGGCGATGGTGACCGCGCCGGCCACCCCGACCGCGGCCGCCCGGTCCATCGCCGCGACGACGTCGGCGCCGGTCTCGCACCCGCAGGCGTCAAGGTGCGTGTGGCTGTCGATCGTCGCCGCGGCGAGCGGCTCGGGCGGTTCCGGGCGGGGACGCCGGCCGTGCGCGCCGCCCTCCTCGGACGGCCCGCTCACTGCGGGATCGGGGCCCAGTCCGGACCCGTCTCCCCCAGCTCCGGGGCGAGCTTGGCGAAGATCGGCGACGGCTTGGCCAGCGGGCGGCCGACCTCGACCGGGGTGGAGCCCCAGCGCGCCTGCTCGCCCGCGTAGTCCCCGGTCAGCACCGGGTAGGCGGGCCCTTCACCCAGGTCGTCGACGGTCTCCCGCTCCGGCTGGGCCGCCCACACCCCGCTCCCGCCGAGCGCGTCGTGCACCTTCTGCGCGGCGTGCGGCAGGAACGGCGTGAGCAGCGTGTTCGCGTCCTGCACGACCTGCAGCGCGGTGTGCAGGATCGTGTCCCGGCGCTCCGGGTCGTCCTTGCGCTTCCACGGCTCCTGGTCGGACAGGTAGCGGTTGGCCGCGGTGACCACCCGCATCGCCTCGCCCGCGGCCTGCTTGAACCGGTTGCGGGCGAGCAGCCCGCCCACGGTGTCGAAGCCGGCCTTCGAGTAGGCCAGCAGCTCGGCGTCGGCCTGCTGCGGGGCCCTCGGCTCCGGGATCGCGCCCACGTTCTTGTGCGCCATCGAGATCGACCGGTTGACCAGATTGCCCCACTCGTTGGCCAGCTCGAAGTTGATCCGGCGGACGAACTCGTCCCAGGTGAAGTCGACGTCCTGGTTCTCCGGCCCGGCGACGGCGATGTGGTAGCGCAGCGCGTCCGGCCCGAACTCCCGCAGGAAGTCACCGACGTAGATCACGGTGCCGCGGCTGGTGGAGAACTTGGACCCGAGCATCGTCAGGTACTCCGACGACACGACCTCGCTGGGCAGGTTCAGCTTCCCGTAGACGCCCGGCTCGCCGCCGCGGTCGCCCTGCCCGTTCTGCCCGAGCAGGATCGACGGCCACATCACCGAGTGGAAGGTGATGTTGTCCTTGCCCATGAAGTAGTACGCCTGGGCGTCCGGGTCGGTCCACCACTGCTTCCAGGCGTCCGGGTCCGGTCCGCGGCGGGCCCACTCGACCGACGCCGAGAGGTAGCCGATCACCGCGTCGAACCAGACGTAGATCTTCTTCATCGGGTTGTCCGACCAGCCGTCCAGCGGCACCGGAACGCCCCACTCCAGGTCCCGGGTGATCGCCCGCGGCTTGAGGTTCTCGGCCAGGTTCGCCGAGAACTTGAGCACGTTCGGCCGCCAGTCGGTGCGGGTCGACAGCCACGACCCGAGCGCGTCGGAGAACGCGGGCAGGTCCAGGAAGAAGTGCTCGGTCTCGACGAACTTCGGGGTCTCGCCGTTGATCCGCGACCGCGGGTTCTTGAGATCGGCCGGGTCCAGCTGGTTGCCGCAGTTGTCGCACTGGTCGCCGCGGGCGCCGTCGTAGCCGCAGATCGGGCAGGTGCCCTCGACGTAGCGGTCCGGCAGGGTGCGCCCGGTCGACGGGCTGATCGCGCCCATCTGGGTGCGCGGCACGATGTAGCCGTTCTTGTACAGCGCCGTGAACATGTGCTGCACGACCTCGTAGTGGTTCGAGGTCGTGGTCCGCGTGAACAGGTCGTAGCTCAGCCCGAGGCCCTGCAGATCCTGGGTGATCACGTCGTTGTACTTGTCCGCGAGCCGGCGCGGGGTCAGCCCCTCGGCGTCGGCCTGCACCTGGATCGGGGTGCCGTGCTCGTCGGTGCCGGAGACCATCAGCACCCGGTCCCCCGTCATCCGCCGGTACCGGGCGAAGACGTCGGAGGGCACACCGAAACCGGAGACGTGGCCGATGTGCCGGGGGCCGTTGGCGTAGGGCCACGCCACGGCGGTCAGCACCGCATTGCTCATGCTGCCCAGCGTATTCACCGGTGCGACCGGGTTGCGCGGCGGCCGGGCGCGGGTGTCGCCGGTGCGGCCGCGCTCGCGGCGCCGCAACCCGGCGCGGTGCCATGATGCGTCCATGGACCGTGTGGAACGGGACCGCGAGGCGCTCCTCGACACGGCCCTGCAGCAGTGGGCGGACGGCGGCTGGCCGGCCGTGGACCCGGTCGCCGCCGCCGAGCGGGCCGGGGTGGCCGGGCCGCGCACCGGCGAGATGGGCACCGGCGGGACGGGCACCGGCGAGTTCGGCACCGGAACCGACCTGGCCTGTGCGGTGTTCGACCACGTCGTCGACGAGCGCGCGGCCGCGACGCTGAGCGCGGTGCGCGAGGCCGCGCCGACCGTGCCGGCCCGGGTGCGCGCCGCGCTCACCGCCATCGTCGACGACGTCGCGCGCGACCCCCGGCGGGTGATCACGCTGGTGGACGCGGTCGGCAACCCGGAACTCGTCGCGCGGCGACGCAGCGCGAACCGCGGCTTTGCCGAGCTGGTCGTCAGCCAGAACGCCGACACCCGGATCGAGCCGGACGACCTGCGCGTCGCCGGGCACTTCTGCATCGGCGGGCTCACCGAGATGGTCCTGGCCTGGCTAGACCCGGCGAGCCCGGTGGACCGCGAGCAGGTCCTGGGGCACGGGGTGCGGCTCTACGAGGCCTGCCTGAGCACGCGCTAGGAGTTGCGGCCATGCTCCGGCGGGCCGGGCGTACCGTTGCACAGGTGAACGTCGACGTGACGCCGCTTCCCGGGATCGGGGTGCGCAAGGAGATCGAGCTGCGCAGCGGGCGCCGGATCGGGGTCATCACCCACCGGGACGGGCAGATGGAACTGATCCTCTCCCGGGCCGACGACCCGGACGCCTGCGTCGCCGAGCTGCCGCTGACCGGGGAGGAGGCCGGGGTGCTGGCCAACCTGCTCGGCGCGCCGCAACTGGTGAACCAGCTCAACGACGAGCACTCGGAGCTGCCCGGGATCACCACCCGCAGGCTGGCGATCAAGCACAACAGCGCCTACGACGGGCGGCCGCTGGGCGACACCGCCCTGCGCACCCGCACCCAGGTCTCGGTGGTCGCGGTGATGCGGGCCGGGCAGGTGCACCCCTCGCCGACCCCGGACTTCGTGCTGGTCGGAGGGGATCTGGTCTTCGCCGTCGGGACCGCCGAGAAGCTGGAACAGGCCGCCGACGTCCTGACCCGCGGCTGAGCGGCGCGTGGACCACGTCGCGCTGGAACTGCTCGAGCTGGGAGCTGTCTTCTTCGGCCTCGGGTTGCTCGGCCGGCTGGCGCAGCGGATCGGGCTGTCCCCGATCCCGCTGTACCTGATCGGTGGGCTCGCCTTCGGCAGCGGCGGGATCATCCCGCTCGGCGACATCGGCGACTTCACCTCGCTGGCCGGCGAGATCGGCGTCGTGCTGCTGCTCCTGCTGCTCGGACTGGAGTATTCGGCGGCAGAGCTGGTCACCGGGCTGAAACGCTCCTGGACGGCCGGGATCGTCGACATCGTGCTGAACGCGGCGCCCGGCGTCGCGGTCGCGCTGATCCTGGGCTGGGGCCCGGTCGGGGCGATGGTGCTCGGCGGGGTCACCTACATCTCGTCGTCCGGGATCGTGGCCAAGGTCCTCTCCGACCTGGGCCGGCTGGGTAACCGGGAGACCCCGGTGATCCTCTCGGTGCTGGTGTTCGAGGACCTGGTGATGGCGCTCTACCTGCCGATCCTCACCGCGCTACTGCTCGGCGTGACGCTGTGGGGCGGGCTGTCCGCAGTCGGGGTCTCGCTGCTGGTGATCGCGGTCGTGCTCGTCGTCGCGCTGCGTTACGGGCGTTACGTCTCGGCGATCGTCGACTCCGACGTGCGCGAGGTCTTCCTGCTCAAGGTGCTCGGCGCCGCGCTGCTGGTCGCCGGGTTCGCGCAGGCCATGCAGGTGTCCGCGGCCGTCGGGGCGTTCCTGCTGGGGATCGCGATCTCCGGCTCCACCGCGGAGAACGCCACCAAGATGCTGGAACCGCTGCGCGACCTGTTCGCGGCGGTCTTCTTCGTGGTGTTCGGACTGACCACCGACCCGCAGGCGATCCCGCCGGTACTCGGGTGGGCTCTGGTCCTGGCGGTGAGCACCGCTCTCACGAAGACCGCGACCGGCTGGTGGGCGGCGAAACAGGCCCGGATCGGCCGGATGGGCCGGGCCCGCGCCGGTGCCGCACTCGTCGCCCGCGGCGAGTTCTCGATCGTCATCGCCGGGCTCGCCACCGGCTACGCGGCGGTGCCGGAGGATCTGTCCGCGCTGGCCACGGCGTACGTGCTGATCATGGCGGTGCTCGGTCCGGTCGCCGCGCGCTACATCGAGCCCGTCATGCACGCGATCCCGACCCGCACGCGCACCCCGACCCCCGTATAGCTCCTCCACCTCGGAACCGCGCGGTCAGTCCCGGGCGGCGAGGGTGGCGTTGTAGAGGTCGCGCTTGGGCACGCCGGTGGCCTCGGCCACGGCGGCGACGGCGTCCTTGAGGCGCTCGCCGTCGTCGGTGCGCTCCCGGACGGCGTCGACCAGGCTCTCCACCGGCGGCGCGGTGCGCGGGGCGGCACCGGCCAGCACGACGGTCACCTCCCCGAGCACGTCACCCGAACGGGCCCAGTCCGCCAGCTCCGCCAGGGTGCCGCGGACCACCTGCTCGTGGGTCTTGGTCAGCTCCCGGCACACCGCGGCGCGCCGGTCCGGTCCCAGCACCGCGACGGCGTCGGCGAGCAGGTCCGCGGTCCGTCGCGGCGACTCGAAGAACACCACGGCACGGCGCTCGTCGCTCAGCTCCGCCAGCCGGCGCCGCCGCTCGCCGGGGCGGCGCGGCGGGAATCCCTCGAAGCAGAACCGCTCGCACGGCAGCCCGGAGAGCACCAGCGCGGTCGTCACCGCGGACGGGCCGGGCGCGCAGGTGACCGGCAGGCCCTCGGCGGCGGCCGCCGCGACCAGCCGGTATCCGGGATCGGAGACCGCGGGCATGCCGGCGTCGGACACCACGAGCACCGTGCCGCCGTCCCGGACGGCGTCGAGCAGTCCGGGGAGCCGGTCGACCTCCACGGCGTCGTAGTGGCTGACGACCTTGCCGACGTAGGTGACCTCCAGCGCGGCCGCGAGGGTCCGGAAACGGCGGGTGTCCTCGGCCGCGATCACGTCCGCGGTGCCGATCAGCTCGCGCAGCCGCGGCGAGGCGTCCCGCGGATCACCGAGCGGGGTCGCCGCGAGGACCAGGGCACCGGAGGCGGACGCGGGAGACACGGGGCCCAGCCTACGATCGTGCCGATGGCCCAGGGCACCGCGATCTCCGGCAGCCGGGTGGCCGGCGCCGCCCCGGAGCCGGGGCTGACGCCGCGGGGGACTCCCCCGCCACTGCGCCGAGCCGACCCGGGACCGGCCGCACGGCTCGGTACCCCGCCGCCGTCCGACCGGCTCCGCGGCTGGCTGGTGACGGCCGGCGTCGTGCTCGTCGCGGCGGTGCTGCGGCTGGTGAACCTGGGCGAGCCCACCGACCGCGGGACCCCGGTCTTCGACGAGAAGCACTACGTACCCCAGGCCTGGGAGATGGTCCGCAACGGCGGCATCGAGAACAACCCGGGCTACGAGAAGATCGTCCACCCACCGCTGGGCAAGCAGCTGATCGCGCTCGGCGAGGCCGCCTTCGGCTACGACGGCGTCGGGTGGCGGGTCGCGGCCGCGCTGGCCGGGGTGCTCACCGTGCTGCTGGTGGTGCGGGCCGGACGCCGGCTGACCCGGTCCACCGCGCTCGGCGGGCTGGCCGGGGCGCTGCTGATCGTCGACGGGCTGTCCCACGTGCAGTCCCGGATGGGCATGCTCGACGTGTTCGGCGCGCTGTTCGTGGTGGCGGCGTTCGCCGCGCTGCTCTGCGATCGGGACGACGTGCGTGCCCGGATGGCCCGGGTGGTCGCCGAGGGCCGGGTCGGCGACACCGAGTTCGGCCCCCGCTGGGGGGTGCGCTGGTGGCGGCTGGCCGCCGGCCTCTCGGTCGGGCTGGCCTGTGCCGTGAAGTGGAACGGCGCCTACTACGTCGCCGCCTTCGGGCTGCTCTGCGTGCTCTGGGACGTGACGGTGCGCCGCCGGGCCGGGGTGTCCCGCCCCTGGGTCGGGACCGCCGTGCGGGACCTCGCACCGGCGTTGTGGGCGCTCGCGCTCGTGCCGGTGCTGACCTACGTCGCGTCCTGGTGGGCGTGGTTCGGCAGCGAGACCGGCATCGACCGCCACCAGGTCGGCCGGGAGCTCGGCACCGGTGGGCTGTTCTCCTGGGTGCCGGACGCACTGCGCTCGCTCTGGTACTACCACGCCCGTGCGCTGGAGTTCCACAGCGGACTGACCACCGCCAGCGCGGGCCGGCATCCCTGGGAGTCGAAGCCGTGGACCTGGCCGATGGGGCTGCGGCCGATGCTCTACCGCTACTCCGACGACGCGAGCGGCTGCGGCGAGGCGGACTGCGTGTCGGCGGTGATGCTGATCGGCACCCCGGCGCTGTGGTGGCCGGCGATCCCGGTGCTGGCCTGGGGGCTGTGGCGGGCGGTGACCCGGGCCGACTGGCGCTGGGTGGCGGTGCTGGTCGGCTACGGCGCCGGGTTCCTGCCGTGGTTCCTGAACCTGGACCGGCAGATGTACTACTTCTACATGATGCCGGTGGCACCGTTCCTGGTGCTGGCGACCGTGCTGGTGATGGGCCAGCTGCTCGGTCGTACCGGCCATACCGAGCGACGGCGGCGGATCGGGCTGCTCCTGGCGTCCGCCTGGGTCGCGCTGATCCTGGTCAACTTCGTGTGGCTGTGGCCGATCCTGGTCGGCGACCCGATCACCCAGGCGCGCTGGCAGGCCGAGCTGTGGCTGCCGTCCTGGCGTTGAGCGGCGGTCCGCGCCGGGTCCCGGAGGCCGGGAACCGGACGGCCCCGTCCGGCGACCACTGTCGTGTGAGCACCGCCCTCCCCGCGATCCGCCGGGTCATCGTCGTCGTCCTGGCCGGTGGGCTGGCCCTGCTGCTCGGCTCCGCCCCGGCCTGGGCGCACACCGAGCTGGAGTCCAGCACTCCCGCCGACGGCGCGTCGCTCGCGCAGCCCCCGTCGGAGGTGGCACTGACCTTCTCCGAGGCGGTCCCGGCCGCCGGCGCCACCGTCTCCGTGTCCGGGCCCGACCGGACCGACTACGCCGCGGGGCCCGCGACCGGGGACGCCGGCACGCTGACCGTCCCGCTGCGCCCGCTCGGTCCGGCCGGTGCCTACACCCTCGAGTAGCGGGTCGTGTCCGACGACGGCCACCCGGTCGCCGGCACCGTGACCTTCACGCTGACCGCGGCGGGCCCGGGCGCGGCGCAGGCCGCACCCGCGGCCGCGCCGGCCGACGCCGGGACCGCGAACGGGGCAGGAGCCGGGGACGGCGGCGGTGCCCCGGTGTGGCCGTGGCTGGTGGGCGCGGTCGTCGTGATCGGGTCGGGCGCGGCGCTCGCCCTGCGCCGCGCCCGGTCCTGATCCGCGCGTGAGCAGTCCCGCCGCCCCGTCCCCGACCCGCCGTGGACAGCCGTCGAGCGGTCCGGTCGGTGGGGGCGCGGTCCTGCTCGGTGTGGCGGTCCTCGCCGCCGGGGCGACCGGTGGGCTCGGCCCGGGCACCGTCCCGCTCGATCTCGCGGCGACGCTCACCCGGGCCGGTGCCGACCTGGCCGCGCTGACCGCGGCCGGCGCGGCGCTGGCCGCGCTGCTCGCCCCCGGCCGGGTGCCGGGGGCCGACCGGGTACTGATCGGGGCCGCGGCGGCCTGGCCGGCCCTGCTCCTGCTGGACGCCGTCGTCCGCGGCGCGCTGCTGGCCGGGCGGGAACCGGCCGCGGTGCGGGTGCCCGACGTCGTCCGTTACCTCACCGGGCCGCTCGCCGGCACCGGCCTGCTGATCGCCGGCGCCGCCGCGGTGTTGCTGGCCGGCTGCGCGCTGGCCCGGCCGGCCGCGCCGGGACAGGGCACCGGGCCACCGGCCCTGGGGCTGGGGCTGGCGGTCACCGGCCTCGCGGCGCCGGCCGTGACCGGGCACGCCGCCGCCTCGGCGCACGCCGTCGTCGCGGTGCCGGGTGTGCTGCTGCACGTGGTCGCGGCCGCGCTGTGGGTCGGCGGGCTGGGCGCGGTCCTGGTGCTGGCCCGTGACGGCGCGGTGCTCGCCGGGGCGCTGCCCCGCTTCTCCCGGCTGGCCGGCTGGGCGGTCGGGGCGCTGGCCGCGTCCGGGGTGCTCGCGGCGACGGCCCGACTCGGCTCGCCCGCCGAGCTGGTCACCACCGGCTACGGTGCCCTGCTGCTGGCCAAGATCGGCCTGCTGGGGGTGGCCGCGGCCCTGGGCGGTCTGACCCGGCGACGGCTGCGGGCCGGCCGGGCAGCGGTGCAGGCCTGGGCCGCGGTGGAGATCCTGGTGCTGGCCGCCGCCGTCGGGGTGGCGGCCACGCTGACCCGGACCGCCTGACCGGTCAGGCGGTCCGGTCGGTCAGGCGGTCCGATCGGTCAGGCGGTCCGATCGGCCGCGGAGGCGAAGCCCAGCCAGGTGTGCCGGTTGTTCCACCAGCACCAGCCGACCTTGGCGGCGTCCCGGCGGGCGCGACCGTCCCGCCCGGTGCCGTTCGAGATCCACACCGCCGGAGTGCGGCTGTCGAACCGGCCGGACGGTCTGCGCAGCCGGGACCCGGTCGTCATGAAGCAGTGGTTGCGTTCCAGCACGTCCGGGGCCTGCAGGAGCCACTGGACCCCCTCGGTGAGCAGCATCGGGGTGCGGCCGCGGGCGGTCAGCTCCAGCTCGGCCTCGGCCGGCGAGGCGCTCGCCAGGTCGTCGCCGCGGTCCGGTTCGGTGAGCAGCCAGAGCGGCGCGTCCGGGACCTCGACGACCGGGGCGAAGTCGTCGACGTCGGTCATGTCCTCGACGACGAAGCCCGGCCGCTCCCCCCGGCGCAGCAACGGCGCCAGCCGGGACGGTCGTGCCGCGCCGACGACGAGCAGGCCCGGCCGGTCGGCCAGCGCGGCCGCGCCGGTCCGCACCACGTCCGGGGTGAGCGGGCCGGTCGCGCCGAGTGCGATCAGGCGTTCGGCCTGATCGGTGACGGGCGGCAGGACGACGGCGGGTGCGGTCACGCGGACCTCCGGTTCCAGGGACGGAGCCGGGTCAACGATGCTGCGGGCCGTCCTGTTCCCCGACCGTTCCCCCGCGTCCACGGCACCTGCGGTGCCGACCGGGCGCGGCGGGTGCGGAGACGGAAGAAGCCGGACCGATCGGCCCGGCTTCGTCGTGTGTGGTGGAGCTGAGGGGAATCGAACCCCTGACCTTCTCGATGCGAACGAGACGCGCTACCAACTGCGCTACAGCCCCGCGGTCACGCCCTCGCGGGCTGACCTGGAGAACACTAACAGACCCCTATTCACCCGCCGCAGGCCGGTGGGCGCCCGGCAGGTGGGAAGCGTCGACATCCTCCTCGGCGTCCACGTCGACCAGTGACGTCCCGGCCGGGACCGGGGGCGGCGGGGCCACCGCGAGCCGCGGCAGGGACGACTCGTGCTCGGTGCAGGAGGGCCCTTCGACGGTGCGGCGGCGGGCCGGCAGCACCCCCAGCGGCTCCCCGGTGCCGCGCACCCGGGTCGGCTCGCCGTCGTCGGCGGTCCAGTCGACCTCGACCTCGTCGGCGGCCCCGTCGGTGCCGGCGGGCTCCGCCCCGTGGGTCGCATCCGGGCCCTCGGTGTCGTCGGCGTCGTGCGGGCGGGCGGGCGTGTCGCGGACACCGGAGGCGTCGGGCGCCGGGACGGGGTCGACGGCGTGGTCGGGCCCGTCCCGGAGCCGGTCGTCGGTCGACCGGCCGCCACGGGCCAGCCGGGCGGCACGCCGGGCCCGGATGGACTCCTCGATCCGCACCTGGCGGCGCAGGTAGGTCAGGTAGCCGGCGAGCGCGACGGCCAGGCCCCCGGTGACCCACCAGAACACCGGCGCCACCAGCAACGCGACCCCGATACCGGCGAGGACCAACACGAGCAGGGCGAGCACCACCCGCTGCCGGAACGCGTACTTGGCGTGCGCGGCCGCGGCGGCGGCCTCCGGGTCGAACCCGCCGCGGCCGGGCCGGTAGCGGGTCGGCGGGGAGCTCTCGGCCTCCGGGGCGGTCCCGTAGCGGTTCTCCGGGTCGGCGCCGCTGTCGGCGCGCCCGTCCATCTCGTCGTCCGGGAGGTCGTACGCGTCGTCGTAGTCGTCCAGCTCGTCGTAGTCGTCCAGCTCGTCGTACTCGAGCTCGTCCTGCTCGAGTTCGTCGTGCTCGTGTTCGTCCTGTTCGAGCTCGTCCTGCTCGAGCTCGCCGTCGTAGCGGGCGTCCTCGTACCCGGCGTCGTCATACGCGGAGCCGGGGCCGGAGACCGAGCCGGAAGCGGAGGCGTCGTGGCCGTCCCCGGAGTGCCGCCGGGAGTCCGCACCCCGCGAGCCCGTACCCCGGGAGTCGAGATCGCCCTCGTCCGGGCGGGGGTCGCGCTCCCGCCCGTCGAGCCGATCCGCGTCCCGGCCGCTACGGCGGGGCACGGCGGGAACCGCTCCGAACGGAGCCCGGTCGTCCGCATCCCCGTCGAGATCGTCGAGATCGGCCTCGTCGTCGTCGAGGTCGTGCGGGTCGCCGGCCCGGCGGTGCACGCGGCCGTCGTCGTCGATCTCGGTGTCGAACTCGTCGTCGTACCCGTCATCGAAGGCCGACCGGTCGTCGTACCGATCGCCGTCGCGGCGAGGCCCGGGAAGGCCGTCCCGGCCCTCGACGAGCTCGCCCACCGTTGTCGGACCGGATCGCTCCATCACGCCCACCTCCGGGATTCGATGCCGCTTCGGACGCTCCAGTACGCGTCCGCCCAGCAGTGCCGGGCTCAGCCGGGTCACCTCCTGCTGACGCCGGGCGACCGTCGGCACGAGGATCAGCAACCACAGCACGACCAGACCCACGAAGATCAGAGAGCTGGGCACGGGCTGCCTCCTCCCCGACCGGCGCAGTCCACCCGGTGGGACGGCCCCGACCCGGCCCACCGTGGATCACCGTAATCGGCGAGCGGCTCCACCCCCGGCTGCGACGCGCCGTGGTCACCCGGACAGACGGTGCGCCGCCAGGGACGAGCGGTGCCCGAGTGACTCCGGTGAGTCACATCCTGCCGCGTACCGTGACTCTTGGTGACAGATCAGGCGCGGCGCGCGCGACCGTCCCGGATCAGCTTCGCGGCGAAACCGCCCGGAGGGACCTCCTCGGCCGTCAGCGCGTAGCCGTAGTGGTCCCGCCAGGCCCCGTCGACGTCGAGGTAGCGCCGCAACAGGCCCTCCCGCCGGAATCCGAGCTTGACCAGCACGGCGATGCTCGCGGTGTTCTCCGGCCGGACGGTCGCCTCCACCCGATGCAGCCGCACCGGGCCGAAACAGTGGTCGAGCACCAGCGCGACCGCCGCGGTCGTCACGCCCCGGCCGGCGAGCCCGGA
Source organism: Pseudonocardia nantongensis (assembly GCF_046546495.1). NCBI lineage: Bacteria > Bacillati > Actinomycetota > Actinomycetes > Pseudonocardiales > Pseudonocardiaceae > Pseudonocardia > Pseudonocardia nantongensis. The sequence continues at coordinate 34,529 of NZ_JBKGXT010000026.1, forward strand.
GTCGCACCAGTACCCGACGTAGGCCGAGAGCAGTGGCTCGCGGACCACGTTGCCGACCATCACGTGCCCGGCGAACCCACCGTCGACGGTGATCGCGAACGGCAGTGACAGGCCGCGCCGGCCGGCCGTCCGCAGCAGGTACCAGCGACCCGGCCATTCGGCCGTCGAGTTCCGGCGCGACCAGCCGCCGTGGCTGGTCGGCTCCCAGGGCCGCAGGTACTCCTCGTCGCGCTGCCGGATCCGGGCCCAGGCCGCGCCGTCGCGCAGCCGGACCGGGCGCAGCCGCACCTCGAGGTCCCGCACCCGCAACGGGCCGAGCCGGGCCGGCCATCCCGGGTGGCTCCCGGCCGGCTCCGGGACCGGTGGCGGCACGTCGATCAGCCGCGTCCCCGCGGCACGAGGCCGACCTGCTCGCCCACGGTCAGCTCGGTGACGTCATCCGGCACCACGGCCAGCGCGTTCGCCTCGGCCAGCACCGCCAGCAGGTGCCCGCCGGAGTTCCCCAGCGGCTGGGCGAGCAGCTCACCGCCGTCGTCGGAGCGCAGCAACCGGGCCGGGACGTACGACCGCCGCCCGGCCGGCGAGCTCACCGGCGAGGTCAGCCGTGCGGTCCAGGCCCGGCGGCGCGGCTCCTGCCCGAGCGCCAGGCGGATCAGCGGCCGGACGAACACCTCGAACAGCACCAGCGCGGTCGCCGGGTGCGAGGGGACGAGGAACACCGGCACCGCGTCCTGGCCGAGCCGCCCGTAGCCCTGCGCCGAGCCGGGGTGCATCGCGATCCGGGTGTCGTCGATCCCGCCGAGCTCGGACAGCCCGCTGCGCGCCTCGGCCGCGGCCGCGCCGCCGCCGACCCCGCACACCACGACGACCTCGCTGGCCGGCAACAGGTCCTCGACCGCACCGCGGATCTCGTCGGCGGTACCGCCGACGGTGCGGGCGCGGTTGGTCTCCGCGCCCGCCTCGCGGGCCGCGGCGGTGAGCGCGTGCGAGCAGACGTCGGCGACCTGCCCGGCCGACGCCGACCGGCTCACCTCCACCAACTCGTCGCCGACCGAGATCACCGAGACCCGTGGCCGCGGGTGCACCAGCAGCTTGTCCCGGCCGGCCGCGGCCAGCATCGCCACCTGCGCCGACCCGACGACCTCGCCCTCACGCACGGCCACGTCACCGGACTGGACGTCCTCGCCGACCCGGCGGACGAACCCCGCCGAGGGGACGCTGCGGCGCACCGTCAGCCGGGCGGTGCCGCCGTCGGTCCAGCCGACCGGCGCGACGGCGTCGGCCAGCGTCGGCAACGGCGCACCGGCCGCCACCCGCACCGCCTGCCCGGGCTGCAGCCGCAGCGGCTGCCGGGATCCGGCGGTGATCTCGCCGACCACCGGCACCGTGGCCGGGTCCGCCTCGGTGGCGCCCGCGACGTCGACGCTGCGGACGGCGTAGCCGTCGATCGCGGCCTGGTCGAACACCGGCAGCGGGCGCGCCGCGACGACCTCCTCGGCGCTGCGCAGCCCCTGCGCGTCGGCGATCGCGACGCGGACCGGTGCGGGCCGCACCGCCACGTCCAGGATCCGGGTGAGCTGCTCTTCGACCGTGCGCACGTGCTTCAGTCCTTCAGACGGTCGGTCAGCCAGCGGCGCAGACCCTCGCCGTACTCCGGGTCCCGCAACGCGAAGTCGACGAACGCCCGGGCGAACCCGCCGGGGTTGCCCAGATCGTGCCGGTCCCCGCGGTGCACGACCACGTGCACCGGGTGCCCCTCGGAGATCAGCAGCGCGACGGCGTCGGTCAGCTGCAGCTCGCCCCCGGCGCCGGGGGTGATCCGCTCCAGCGCGTCGAAGATCGCCCGGTCGAGCAGGTAGCGCCCGGCCGCCGCGAGCGTGGAGGGCGCGTCCTCGGGGGCCGGCTTCTCGACCATGCCGTGCACCTGCTTGACGTCCTCGTCCGCGGTGTCCGACACCTCGAAGACGCCGTATGCCGGGACCTGGTCGCGCGGGACGTCGAAGGCGCACAGCACGCTGCCACCCAGCTCGGCGTGGACCTGCGCCATCCGGCCCAGGACGCCGGCGTCCGTCCCGTCCGGGCCGAGGACCAGGTCGTCGGGCAGCAGCACGGCGACGGCCTGCTCGTCGTCGGCCAGCGCAGGACCGGCCTGGGCGACCGCGTGCCCGAGGCCCCTGGGGTCGTGCTGGTAGACCGAGTCGACCGCGAGCAGGCCGGGCGCCCGGCGCACCTTCGCCAGCAGAGCGTGCTTGCCCCGGTCCTCGAGGGTCTGCTCCAGCTCGTCGTCGTTGCGGAAGTACCCGGCGACCGACTCCTTGCCGGGCGAGGCGACCACCAGCAACCGCTGCGCCCCGGCCTCGGCCGCCTCGGCGGCCACCAGCTCGATGCCCGGCGTGTCGACGACCGGCAGGAGCTCCTTCGGCACGGCCTTGGTGGTCGGCAGGAACCGCGTGCCGAGCCCGGCGGCGGGCACCACGGCGGTGCGGAACGCCCCGGCCACGGGGGAGGTCTGCGCGCTCATGGTCGCGGAGCCTAGCCATCGCAGTAGCCTGCGGCCGTGACGGCTCGCGCGGAGACACCGGACGGATCGACCCCGGATCACCGACACGGGCGATCCCGGGAGGCGAAGCGGGCGCTGCGCCGGCGCCTGCTCGACGCCCGGGCCGGGCGTTCGGCCGACGAGCGCGCCGCGGCGACCGCGGCACTCACCCGGCACGTGCTGGAGCTCGCCGCGACGACCGGTGGCCCGGTCGCCTGCTACCTGCCGGTCGGCGCGGAGCCGGGCGCGCGGGGCTCGGGCCGTGCGACGGTGCCGGGCGCACTGCTCGAGGCCGGTCACGAGGTGCTCGCCCCGATCGTCCCGCCGGAGCCCGGCCCGCTGGACTGGACCCGCTACACCGGCCCGGACGGCCTGGTGGAGGGCAAGCTGGGGGTGCGCGAGCCGGGCGGCCCCCGGCTGGGTGTCGACGCGCTCGCCCGCGCGGCCCTGGTGCTGGTCCCTGCGCTGGCGGTGGACCGGCGCGGCTTCCGGCTGGGCCGCGGCGGCGGCTACTACGACCACACCCTGCCCGGCGTCGCGGCCGGCGCGCGGGTGGCCGTGCTGCTGCACGACGGCGAACTGCTCGACGAGCTTCCCGCCGAGCCGCACGACGCACCGGTGCCGCGGGTGGTGCTGCCCGGCGACGGCGTGGTGCACGTCTCGCCCGGAGAAGGATCCTGACCGGTCGGACGGGTCGGGCATCCGGGCTCGGCGGGGTATGCTGGCACTCACAGGTGTGGAGTGCCAGTCGTTCCCCGGAGGATCTCGTGCCGACCTACCAGTACGCATGCACAGCGTGCGATCACCGTTTCGACGCTGTGCAGGCGTTCTCGGACGACTCGCTCACGGTCTGCCCGAGCTGCGAGGGCAAGCTGCGCAAGGTCTTCTCCTCGGTCGGCATCGTGTTCAAGGGCAGCGGCTTCTACCGCACCGACTCCCGCTCCGGCTCGGTGAACGGCTCGTCCGAGTCGAAGTCCGACTCCTCGCACGAGTCGTCGTCCTCGTCTGGTTCGTCGGAGTCCTCGTCCGGTTCGTCGGAGTCGACGTCCGGCTCGGGCTCGGCCGCCAAGTCGGAGTCCTCGAGCTCGTCGTCGTCCTCGACGTCCTCGGCCGGGTCGTCCGCCGCGTCCTCGTCCTCGTCCTCGTCGGGCTCGTCGAAGGCCGCCTCCTCCTGAGCCGTCCGTCCACACCCCGCCGGAGTTGTCCACAGGCGCGTGATCGGCCGGTGCACCGGCCGGGCCCGGCCCTAACGTCGTCGGTAACGGCGGCGGAGGGCGGGCACGGTGGGCGGCACGGACGGTTCCGGTAGCACGAGTGGTTCCGGTAGCACGAGTGGTTCCGCCAGCACAGATGGTTCCGGCGGCATCAGGGGTGCGCCCGGCACGAGCGGCCGGACGGGTGCCGACCCCGTGGCGGGCCTGCGGCGGTTCCGGGTGTGGCGGGTGCTGCGCGGCCCGGCCTGGGCGCGCACCGCGCTGCTGCGCCGGCTCGCCGCGGCGGCGCTGGCGATCGCCGCGCTCGTCGTCACCCTGGCCCCCGACGGTGCCGACGACCGCGTCCCCGTGGTGGTCGCGGCCCACGATCTCGCCCCGGGCGGGCCGATCGGCGCGGCCGACCTGACCGTCGCGGCCTGGCCGCCCGTCCTGGTCCCCGGCGGCGCGCTGCGGGACGCCGCCGACGCGCGGGGCCGCGCACCGGCCGGACCCGTCCGGGCCGGCGAGGCCCTCACCGACCTGCGGCTGATCGGCCCCGAGCTCGCCGTCCGGGCGGGTGGGCCGGGCGCGTCCGCGGTACCGCTGCGGCCCGCCGACCCGGGCGTCGCCGCGCTCCTCTCCCCCGGCTCGGTGGTCGACGTGATCGCCGGCGGGCCGGACGGGCCGCAGGTGCTCGCCGCGCGGGCCGCGGTGCTGTCCGTACTCCCGGCCACCGGCGCCGGTCCCGGCGCGGCGGCCGGGTCCGGGAGCGGCCCGCTGGTGCTGGTGGCGCTACCCGAGTCCGACGCCACCTCCGTCGCCGCGGCGACCCTGGCCGGGGAGGTGACAGTGACGCTGCGCTGATGGTCGGTGGTCGGTGGTCGGTGGCGCCACCGGTACCCGGCCGACCCGCCGCCCGGCCCGTACCGGTGCGCGGGGATCGGTAGCGGCCACCGGCGTCAGCCGCCGTGGTGCGGCGGGCGGTTCTCCCGCAGCCAGCGGTCCGCGGAGCCCTCCTCGCGCTCGTCGGCGGCCCCGCCGTCGGCGCGCTCGTCGCCCGGGGTGGCGGGCTCGTCACCGAAGATCTCCTCGATCCGGCGGCGCAGCCGCTCTGCGTCGGTCATGCCTCCATGGTGCCCCGCCACCGGCCCCGCGCGGCCACCCGGCGGAGCGACATCCGCCGGGTGCACCGGGCCGTCATCGCGTCGTGACCCCACGACACACCGTTCCGGTGCCACCATGAGAGCAGTACGCATGCTGCCCGCGCGACGGGTCGCGGGCAGCCAGTAGAGGGAGAGGACCGGCGATGGGGTTCCTGGACAAGGCCCGCGAGGCCGCGGAGAACGCGTTGGAGAAGGCCGGCCCGCAGCTGGAGAAGGCGAAGGAGAAGGCGGGCCCGCAGCTCGAGAAGGCCCGGGAGAAGGCCGGGCCGCTGGTCGGGAAGGCCGCCGAGCAGGTCGACAAGGCGACCGGCGGCAAGTACACGGACCAGATCGACGGCGTCAAGGGCAAGGTCGAGGGCGCGCTGGGACACGGCGGGCCGACCGCGCCCGGTGCCGGCACGCATTCCACCGGTGGCGACGCCGTCCCGCCGGTGCCGCCGGCCCCGCCCGGTGGCGACACCCTGCGCCCGCAGGGCAACCCGGCCGACTCGCAGCCGCCGACCCCGGGCGGCCGCACGGACGGCGGCGACGACGTCCCGCCGGTGCCGCCCGCCCGCTGACGGACGGCCCCGACAGCGACCGCGGGCCCCGGTGGAGCTCCACCGGGGCCCGCGGTCGTTCGTGTTCGGGGCGCTCGCGCGTCAGCTGTCGAGGCCGGACAGCTCCGAGATGACGTGCGGGACGAGCGGGGTCAGGGTCGCCATCCCGTCCCGCACCGCGGCGCGGGACGCGGCCAGGTTCACCACCAGCGTGCTGCCGGACACGCCGACGACCCCGCGGGACACCCCGGCGTCCACGGCACCCGCGGCGAGCCCGGAAGCCCGGATGGCCTCGGCGATGCCCGGCACCGGGCGGTCCAGCACACCGCTCGTGGCGTCCGAGGTGACGTCGCGGGGCGAGACCCCGGTGCCGCCGACGGTCACCACCAGGTCGACCCCACCGATCACGGCGGTGTTCAGGGCGCTGCGGATCGCCACGACCTCGCCCGGGGCGGTGACCACCCCGTCCACGACGAAGTGCGCCTCCTCGAGCAGCTCGGTGACCAACGGGCCGGTCGAGTCCGACCGTTCACCGGCGCTCACCCGGTCGTCGACGATCACCACGAGAGCACGGCCGATCTGCGGACCCGGGATCTCCATGCCGCCGACCCTATCTCCGGATCGGTGGGCGTGTGAGAGGCCGTGCCGGTGCAGGGAGGGGGACCCGCACCGGCACGACGCTCGTGACGGATACCGGTGGGGCACCACCGGACCGGTCACGTTCCAGCCCATCACGAGATGCTTCACCCGTCAACGAGACGAGGCGGCCGGCACCGCCCGGACGCTCAGCTCTCGCCGAGGGTGACCTGGACCGTCCGGTCGGCGAGCTGGAGATCGACGGTCGTCCCCGGTGGCTGGGAACGGACCGCGGCCTGCAGGTCGGTCCCGGTGGCGATCCGCTGGTCGCCGAGGCGGACCACCAGGTCCTGCGGGCGCAGGCCCGCCTTCTCCGCCGCACCGCCCGGCGTGACCAATGCCACTCGTGCGCCGGCCAGCTGCGGGTCATCGGTGACCTCGACGCCGAGCACCGCGTGCGTGGCCTGCCCGGTGGTGCGCAGCTGGTCGGCGACCCGGCGGGCCTGGTTCACCGGGATCGAGAACCCGACGCCGATCGACCCGCCGCCCGGGCCCGCGGTCGCGATCGCCGAGTTGATCCCGACGACCCGGCCCCGCATGTCCACCAGCGGCCCCCCGGAGTTGCCGGGGTTGATCGCCGCGTCGGTCTGGATCGCGTTGAGCACGGTCTGCTGGTTGCCGGGTTCGCCGCCCACGCTGACCGCGCGGTCCAGCGCGGACACGATGCCGGTCGTCACCGAGCCCCCGAGACCCAGCGGCGAACCGATCGCGGTGACCTGCTGGCCGACCCGGACGTTCTCCGAGTTGCCGAGCTCCACCGGGGTCAGGCCGGTCAGATTCACCTTCGCCAGCGCGATGTCCGACTGCGGGTCCCGGCCGACGACCTCACCGGTCGCGGTGCGGCCGTCCTGGAACACCGCACGCAGCGTCCCGCCGGTCGCCGCCGGGGCCACCACGTGGTTGTTGGTGAGGATCAGGCCGTCCTCGCTGAGCACCATCCCGGAGCCCTCGCCCTGCTCCCCGGTGTTGAGCGCGCCACCCTCCACCCGCAGCTGGACGACGCCGGGCAGCACCCGCTCGGCGACCGCCTCGACCGGGGTGGTCGGCAGGTCGGAGTCGGTGCCGGGGACCGGGTCCGACAGCACGCCGCCGTCCCCGGCCGACGACCGGGAGACCTCGGCGCCGATCGCGCCGCCGATCCCGCCGGCGACCAGCGCGAGGATCGCCCCGGCCGCGATGATCGCGACGAGCCGGCGCCGGCCCGGGGGCGGGCCGGGCGGCGGCGGGGGCTGCCCGGCGTAGGGCGGCGGGTAGGCCTGCGGGTACGGCGGCGGGTACGGGGCCGTACCCGGCTCGCCCTGGCCGTACGGGGCGTACGGGGGCGCTCCGGCGGGCATGCCCGGCGCGTCCGGCCGGTCGTAGGCCTGCGCGGCGCCCGGTGCGCCGGGAGCGGCCCACGGGCTGGGCGCGGCCCACCTGTCGGTCGGCGGGTCCTGCCGGGCGACGGGATCGGCCTCCGGCCCGGCGCCGTGCGCGGCCCCGGTGGCGTCCGGATCGGCACCGGGCTCGCCGGTTCCGGGCGGATCGGCACCGGGCTCGTCGGTTCCGGGCGGATCGGCACCGGGCTCACCGGCGCCGGGCAAATCGGTGCAGCGCGGATCGGTGTCGCCCTGGCCGGACGCCTCGTGACCGGCCGTCGCCGCGGCGCTCCCGCCGTGTCCGGTGCCGACGCCGTCCGAGTCGCTCGACCCGGTGCCCGCCGCGTCCTCCGCGACCCCGCCGCCCGCGGCAGGAGCCGGGGCGTCGTCCCCGGTCGTGCCGTCCGTCCCGCCCGTTCCGGTGGCGGCGATCGGGTCGGCCTCCGCGGCGGCCGGCTGCCGGTCCGGCGCCCCGGTCGACGACTCCGGCGTCGCGTCGGTCCCGGCCCCGTCGCCGGGCGGGTTGTCCTGGGCCATACGTCCACCGTCCGTCGTGTCGCGTGCACGGGCCGCCGTCGGCACGGCCCGTCCGGTCCAGGCTATGGGCTGTCCGGCTCCGCCACGTGACGACCCGGTAGCGCCATGGACAGCAGGGCCCCGCCCTCGGGAGCCTGCCCGGCCCGCACCTCGCCCCCGTGCCGGGCCGCCGCCTGCGCGACGATCGAGAGCCCGAGCCCGGATCCGGGCATCGTCCGGGACGTGTCGGCCCGGTAGAACCGGTCGAACACGTGTGGCAGGTCCGCGGTGGCGATGCCCTCCCCGGCGTCGGCGACCTCGACGACCAGCCACTCCGGCGAGATCGGGACCATCGACAGCCGGACCGTGCCGCCCGGCGGGCTCCACTTGGCCGCGTTGTCGAGCAGGTTGAGCACCGCGCGCTCCAGGGCGTTCGCGTCACCGTCGAGGACCCAGCGGGTGAGCTGCGCGTCGAAGGTGATGTCCCCGGCGCGGCGGCGGACGCGGACCAGCGCCCGCTCGACGACCTCGCCGAGCTCGAACGCCTCGGTGGCCATCGTGGGCGCGTCGTCCCGGGCCAGCTCGACCAGGTCACCGACCAGGTGCGAGAGCTCCTCCACCTGGGCCCGGACGTCGGCGATCAGCTCGGTCCGGTCCTCGGCCGGGAGCTCCGGCGCGTCCGGCCGGTCCGCCGAGGCGAGCAGCTCCAGGTTCGTCCGCAGCGAGGTGAGCGGGGTGCGCAGCTCGTGCCCGGCGTCGGCGACCAACCGGCGTTGCTGCTCCCGGGACGCGGCGAGCGCGCCGAGCATCGCGTTGAAGCTCACCGTGAGCCGGGCCAGCTCGTCGGACCCGGAGACCGGGATCGGGCGCAGGTCGCCGGTCGTCGCGACCCGCTCGGTGGCCGCGGTGAGCCGCTGCACCGGGCGCAGCCCGGTCCGGGCCACGGCGAACCCGGCCAGCGCGGCCAGGATCACCCCGCCGAGCCCGACCAGCGGCAGCGCGGTGCCCATCCGGCTCACCACCCGGGTCATCGTGCCCAGCTGCTGGGCGATGACCAGCGCGCGCCCGTCCCCGGCCTGTACCGCCACCACCCGGTACGGGACGCCGTCCAGGCCCGCGGTCCGTCCCGGCTGGGTGACACCGTCGCGGGCCACCTCGAGCTCCTCGGCGCCCACCGGCGGCATCGACGACTCGTCCGAGAAGATCGCCATCCCGGACGAGTACACCAGCGCGATCCGCAGGTCGGCGGCCCCGAGCACGTCCGGGGACACCGTGGCCAGCAGTTCCGGGTTGCCCAGCTCGCTCTGCGCGGCCGCGTAGGCGCGCTGGCGCAGCGTCTCGTCCAGCGAGCTGGTCAGGTTCTCCCGCACGACCAGGAACGCCGCCGCCGACACGATCAGCACCATCACCGCTGCGACCAGCGCGGCGAGCATGCCGATCCGGGCGCGCAGGGTGACCCGCTCCCGGTCTGCGGGCAGCTCGATCCGGCGCCACCAGCGGGTCCCCGGGGTCGCGGCGTCCGGGTCGCGGTCCGTCCCGGCCGGAGGCGCGGCAGTGCGCCGGCTCACGGGGGCGACTCCCGCAGCACGTACCCGACCCCGCGCACGGTGTGGATCAGCCGCGGCTCGCCGTCGGCCTCGGTCTTGCGGCGCAGGTATCCGACGTAGACCTCCAGGGCGTTGCCGCTGGTCGGGAAGTCGTAGCCCCAGACCTGTTCCAGGATCTGCCCCCGGGTCAGCACCCGGCGCGGGTGCGCGAGCAGCAGCTCCAGGAGCGAGAACTCGGTGCGGGTCAGGCTGATCGGCCGGTCGTCGCGGCGGACCTCGCGAGTGTCCGGGTCCAGCGACAGACCGGCGAAGGCCAGTGTCGCGGCGCCGGGCACCGCATCGGCGTCCTCCTCCTCGGGCGTGCGCCGGCGCAGCAGCGCGCGCAGCCGGGCCAGCAGCTCCTCCAGCGCGAACGGCTTGGGCAGGTAGTCGTCGGCGCCGGCGTCCAGCCCGGCGACCCGGTCGGAGACGGCGTCGCGGGCGGTGAGCACCAGGATCGGCAGGTCATCGCCGGCGCTGCGCAACCGCCGGCAGACCTCCAGGCCGTCCACCCGGGGCATCATCACGTCCAGGACGAGCGCGTCCGGGCGCTGGGTGAGCATCGTGTCCAGCGCCGCCTGCCCGTCCTCGGCGAGATCGACCTGGTAGCCGTTGAACGCCAGCGACCGGCGCAGCGAGTCCCGGACCGCCTTGTCGTCGTCGACGACCAGAATGCGCATGGGGCCAGTCTGGACCGGGGCCCTGAGAGGTGTCTGAGCGCCCGGTCTACGACGCCGTGTACGCCGCCGCCATGTCGTCGTCGCCGTGCCCGCGTTCGGAGGCCCGGTGCAGCCGCGCCCGCACCGCCTCGGCGACGTCGAGCCGGACCCCGGACGTCCCGGCGGCGTCGACGATCAGCCCGGCGTCCTTGGCCGCGTTGTCGACGGTGAAGCTGGGCGTCCAGTCGCCGTCCAGGATCGTCCGCGCCTTGTTCTGCAGGTAGGGCAGGTCGAGCGGGCCACCGGCGACGGCGTCCAGGAACGCCCGCGGATCCACCCCGAGCACCTGGGCGAGCGCGACCGACTCCCCGGTCGCGGCGGTGACCGCCAGCACCCAGCTGTTCGCGACCAGCTTGAGCCGGCTCGCGGCGGCCCCGGCGCTGGTGTCGGCGACCCACACGGTCTGCCGACCGACGGCGTCCAGGACCGGGTCCACGGTGGCCCGCACCGCCGGGTCGCCGGCGACGAACATCACCAGCTGCCCGGCCTCGGCGGGCGCCCGGGTGCCGAGCACCGGCGCGTCCAACAGGGTCAGGTCGTGCCGTTCGGCGATCGGGTGCAGCCGGTCCAGCGGCGCGACGCCGACGGTGCTGGTCTGCAGCCAGACCTGGCCCGCGGCCAGTCCTCCGGCGGCGTCGTCCATCACCGCGACGACGTCGTCGGCGTCCCCGAGCATGGTGACCACGACGTCGGCGCCGCGGACGGCCGCGGCCGGGTCGGCGGCCGCGACGGCGCCGGCGTCGACGAGCGGCTGCGCCTTGGCCGCGGTCCGGTTCCAGACCCGCAGCTCCAGCCCCGCGGCCAGGATGTTGCGGCCCATCCCGGCACCCATGATCCCGGTACCCAGCAGTGCGACGGTCGGTGCGCTCATGGTCGTCACGGTAGGGCGGCGGCGGTGATCTCGCCGGGGTTGATGACGGCGTGCCGAGTGGGTACCCGGTGTCCGTGAGCGACGAACTCGAGTTCTTCTTCGACCCGATCTGCCCGTTCTGCTGGGTGACCTCGCGCTGGGTGGTGGAGGTCGGCCGGCAACGCGAGCTGGCGGTGACCTGGCGACCGCTGCCGCTGGCGCTCCTCAACGAGGAGATCTCATACGACGAGCGCCGGAAGGTCTCCGAGGCCTACCCGGACAGCCACCTGCGCGGACTGGAGATGCTGCGGGTGATCCACGCGGCCCGGGAGAAGCACGGCCCGGAGGTGGTCGGCGACCTCTACACCGCGCTCGGCGAGCTGGTGTGGGACTCCCCCGCCCCGGAGGGCGAGGGCTTCGACCCGGTGATGCAGGTGATGGCGCAGCGCCGCGACCTGCGCCCGGCCCTGCAGCGCTGCGGGGTCTCCCCCGACCTCGCCGAGGCCGCCGACGACACCTCCCGGGACGCCGACCTGCGCACCGAGGTCACGGACGCGCGGCGGCGCTGCGGGGACGATGTCGGCACCCCGATCCTGTCCTTCGCCCCGCCGGACGGGCCGGCCCTGTTCGGCCCGGTGATCGACTCCGTGCCGTTCGGCGAGGACGCGGCGCGGCTGTGGGACGCGGTGCACACGCTCGCGACCTGGCCCGGGTTCGCCGAGCTCAAGCGGGGCCTGCGGTCGTTCCCGGACACCCCGCTGACCGCGCGGATCGCGCACGGCGAGACCACGGTGCGCTGAGCCGCGGCGCCCCGAGGGCTTCTGCTTCACTGGCGTCCGTGACCGACCCGGGAGCCCTCGGCTTCTCCAACCGGACCGGCCGTCCGCCCGGGCGACTGATCACCCTCGCTGGGCGGGTGCTGCCCGGGATCCGGAAGGTGCAGGCCCAGATCGAGCCGTGCGCGGCGTACTGGGAGGAGCACAACCGCACCGAGCTGACCCGGCCCGGGCCGCTGTGCGTGGTGCTCGGCGATTCGATGGCCCAGGGCGTCGGCGCGGCGACCCCGCAGGGCGGGTGGGCCGGCCGCCTGGCCACTGCCCTGCCCGGCCTGCGGATGGTGAACCTGTCCGCCTACGGCGCCCGGGTGGAGGACGTCCTCGACACCCAGCTCCCGGCCGCGCTGCGCCTGCAACCGGACCTGCTGGTCTGCCTGATCGGCTCGAACGACCTCATGCAGCCCAAGCACCAGGACGGCGTCGGCAACCGGTACGCGGTGCTGCTGGACCGGCTGCCGCCCGGCACGGTGATCGGCAACCAGCCCGGGACGTTCGCAGCCGCGCTGCAGGTCAACGGCCTGATCGACGACGCCGTCCGGCGCCGCGGGCTGGTGTTGGCCGAGCTGCGCGACCCGCGGACCCGGCACTGGCGCGGCAAGCTGGCCTCGGACCGGTTCCACCCCAACGACGCCGGTTACGCCGGCATCGCCCAGATCTTCACCGAAGCGGTCCGCCGGGCCGGGTACTACTAGGACCCGAGCCCGCCCGGTAGGTGTGCCCGGTCGGCGTCGTGGTGGTGACGCCCTCGGGTGTGCGTTCCACGCGCCAGCCGGGGTGTTCGCGGACGTGGTTGTGGAACTCGCACACCCCACGCCCCGACTCCAGCTCGGTGATACCACCGTCGTCGACACGACGGATGTGGTCGATGTGGCGGATCGGTGCGTCGCAGTAGGGGTCGGCGCACCGGTTGCGGGTCCGGGCCCGGATGACCTCGGTGAGGAACCCGGTGAAGTTCCGCTGCCGGGAGTCACCCCCGACCACGGTCCCGGCCCGGGTGGTCAACCGTCGCCAGGTGATCCGACCGTCGGCGGTGGCCAGCAGGTCGGCCGGGACGGGCCCGTAGCCGGGGATCTCCACCGGTAGCGGACTGTCCGGGTCGACCAGCAGCTCCAGCGGAACCAGTACCTGTAGCTGCAGGTCGGTCTGCCCGGCGTGCGCGGCACCGGTGAGGCGCTCGACCAGGGTGTCGGCGGTGAACTGGCCACGGGTCCGGGTGAGCGGCTCCGGGCTGCAGGAGGCCGCAGCGTGGGCTTTCGTCAGGGCGGCCAGGCAGCTGACGGCCTGTTCGAGGGGGAGGTAGGCGCTCAGGTAGGCCATGCCGTCCGGGGCGGGGCGCACGGTGACCCGCCGCCCCTCGCGGACTTCGCGGGCCCGCCGGCGGAACTGGTGCGGTGCGACGCGGGCGGCGATGCTGCGGGCCAGATCGCGGATCCGCCCCAGGCCGAGCTCGGTGAGGTCGTGGTCGGCGAGGCGGCGGTCGACCTCGCGACGCTGCTCGGTGTCGAGGTGGTCGGTGGCCGCGGCGATCGCAGCGGCAGCCTCGGCGTTGAGCGCACCGGCGGCGTGCAGGGCGCGGACACGGTCCAGGCCGTCGTGCAGGTCGCGGGCCACCCGCACCCGGCCGGCGGCGACGGTCGGCGAGGTCCGGGTGGCCAGCGCGACCTGCGCGCGGACGCTGCGGTCCAGCTTCTCCGGCTCCACGGTCCCCGCGGCGATCCGCGCCGCGACGTGGGTGCGGGCGAACCCCCGGATCCGCGCGGTCTGCAACGCCGCCAGTGAGGTCTGCAGCGTCTGGAGCTGGGTGATCTGGTCGATCAGCTCCGCCTCGCCGGCCCCGTCGGTGTCCGCGCATGCGGCGTGTTCCACGGCGACCTGGATCAGGGCGAGGTCCAGGTGTGGGAATCCGGGGTTGTCGGTGTCGGGTAGTGGTGGGTCGTCGACCGCTGCCATGGCTCTCATTCTAGCTGGCAACTCGACATTTATCGAACATGCGTTCGCTACTGCGAAGCTCGAGTGAGGTGGGTTCGCTCGCCGGGTTCTCGGGGAGCTCGGCGACGACGGCGGGGCCACGAGCCGGCCGCGAGACCGCCCGGCGGTCAGGCGGACGCCTCGGGGGCGAGGCCGGACAGGCGCAAGCCGGCGCCGGCCGAGGCGGCTGCCCTGCCGGACACCGAGACCGGACGCTGAGGCCGGAGACCGAGGCCGGGCCGACCCGACCACGGACGGACCCCTTCCGATCTCCTCGGGCACCTCCGGTTCCGGGCGTTACGCCGCCGAGCTCCCGGCGAGCACCCGTTCGCGGCGGGCGCCGGCCTTCTCCGAGCGCCCCGCGACGACCGCGACGACCAGCCCGACCGCGGCCAGCCCGGCCGCGACCACGTTCGGCGAGGCGTAACCGAAGCCGGCGCCGATCACCGCGCCGCCCAGTGCCGCGCCGATCGCGTTCGCGACGTTGAACGCCGCCTGGTTGGCTCCCGACGCCAGGTTCGGCGCGTCCCCGGCGGCGGTGATGATCCGCAGCTGCACGGCCGGGACCAGCGAGAACGTCGCCACCGCGAACGCGAACAGCGCCACCATCGCGGTCGCCTGGTTCTGCAGTGCCGGGACGAACAGCAGCGCGACGACGATGTCGGCGACCAGCGCACCGTAGATCGTCGGCATCGTGGCGAGGTCGGCCAGCCGGGCGCCGACCAGGTTCCCGACCGTCATCCCGACGCCGAACAGCGCCAGCAGCAGCGTCACCTCGGTCGGGGTGAAGCCGGCGACCTCGGTCAGCATCGGCGTGATGTAGCTGTAGGTGGAGAACAGCACGGCCCCACCGACGGTCGCGATCAGCAGCGCCAGCCACACCGGCCGGTGGGCCAGGGCACGCAGCTCCTGGCCGAGCCGGACCCCGCCACCGGCCCGGACGTCCGGCACGGCGAGGACGACCGCGAGCGCGGCGGCCGCGGCGATCAACCCGACGACGGCGAACACCCAGCGCCAGCCGACCTGCTGCCCGATGAGCGTCCCGACCGGGACGCCGGCCACGTTGGCCAGGGTGAGCCCGGCGAACATCATCGACATCGCCCGCGCCCTGCGGTCCGGGGTCACCAGGTTCCCGGCGACGACCGCGCCGATGCCGAAGAACGCGCCGTGCGGCAGCCCGGCCAGGAACCGGGCGCCGAACACCAGCTCGTAGCTGGGCACGAGCGCGGAGAGCAGGTTGAACCCGGCATAGCCGCCCATCAGTGCGACCAGCACGGCCTTGCGCGGGAACCGGTTCGCCGCGGCGATCAGCAGCGGCGCCCCGACGACGACGCCGAGCGCGTAGGCCGAGATCAGCCGGCCGGCGTCCGGGATGTCGACGCCGAGACCGCCGGCGACGTCCGGGAGCAGCCCCATGATCACGAATTCGCCGGTGCCGATCGCGAACGCGCCGACGGCGAGTGCGGCGAGCGCGAGCGACGGGCGCGTGGTGACGGCACGCATCGTTGCCCCTCCGGGAGTGCGGTGGTGGTGGAGATCCGACGTCCGGGGTCACCGGACCGGATATGCCTCCGAGATACAGAGCGACGTCGTCGACGCGAATATCCACGCTAGACGAGGAAATGCCGTCCGGCCAGGCCCGGACGCTGTCCCCTGCGTCACGTCGCTCTGGTCGGTGGCCCGACAAGGGCATGCACCTGAGCTGATCGGAATTGCACGGATGTCACTCACGATTGAATGTGCCGACGTGTCCGCGCGATCCATGTTGCGTTGTAGTGATAGGTATCACCTGTGACAACTCATAGCGTTTCCGCGCGTCTTCTCCTGTGACCGGCTCGAACAGATCCGGTCGGATTTCGAGGAACGGGGGAACCATGAGATCCACTATTGCGCGACTGGGCCTGGGCCTGGCGGCAGCCGCGACGGCGATCGTATCGGTGGCGACGGCGGCGTCCGCGGCGCCGGCCGACCCGGCACCACTGGTCGGGCCACCGTGCGAGGTCGGCAACCTGTGCGTCTGGGACGGGCCGGGCTACACCGGCAACCGGGTCGACTACCGCGTCTGCGACATCTACGACGTCCGCGCGGAGCCCGCCGCGCTGAGCAGGGTCGCGTCGTTCGTGAACAACCAGACGGGCGACCAGGTCGCGACGTTCTCCGGGCCGGGCCCGGACGGCGCCGTCGTGCCGCAGTACTCGTCCACCGCGGTGGACGCGCGCCCGGACACCACCGACCGCACCACCTGGGTCGTGCAGCCCTGCTGACCGGCCCCGCGCGGTGACGGCGGTGGCGCCCGGCCACGGGGGGTGGGCGCCGCCGCCGTTCCCGTCGGTCCCGCACGACCGGACCGGAGGGCAGGCGGGCACGGGCATCGCCGTGTCCGCCGCCAGGTCCGCACCCGGCGAGCACGAGGGCACCGCGGCCGGACGACAACCGGTCGGCCACGACGGAGGTCAACCGGCCGGCGGCGCCTTGTCCCGCTCCGGACCGGAAGCACCTGCGTCGTGCTCCGGCACCTTTCCCGTGGCCGTCCTGACGGCGGCGCCCTCGGCTGCGGCCTCCCCGCTCACGACCTCCCGGGACGACGGGTCCGCCTCGGCCGACGGTCCCGGCGGACGTCCGGAGACGACCACGGTCGTCAGCGGGCCCTCCCTCCGGAACCCGACCAGCAGCGCCGCGAGCATGCCGCAGACCAGGATGAAGATCGGCAGGCCGATCACGGTGATGACCTCCTCGAGCGCGCTGATCGCCTCGTCCCCGCCGAGCAGCAGCAGGGCGGCGGCGAGCCCGCCGAGCGCGAGCGCCCAGAACAGCCGCTGGCGCAGCGGGCTCATCTCGCCCGTGCCGGAGCAGAGCATGTCGACCACCAGCGACGCCGAGTCCGCGGAGGTGACCAGGAACAGCACGACCACGATGACCGCGATCCCGGAGATCAGCGTCGCCATTGGGAGCTGTTCGAAGAACGCGAACATCGCCAGCGAGGCGCCGCTGTCGGCCACCGCGGTGGAGATCGGGCCGCCCTGGCCGTCGATCCCGTCCGAGGCCATCGCCGACCAGCCGAAGATCACGAACCAGACGACCGTGAACGCGGCCGGTGCGAGCAGCACACCGCCGACGAACTGGCGAACGGTGCGGCCGCGCGAGATGCGGGCGAGGAACACGCCCATGAACGGTGCCCAGGTGACCGTCCACGCCCAGTAGAAGACGGTCCAGCTCGCCTGCCAGCCCCAGCCCTCCGGGTCGGTGTAGGCGGCGAGCGAGTCGTTCCAGAACGACAGCGGGATGATGCTGCTGGCGTAGACGCCGATGCTCTCGACCAGCGAGCGCAGCAGGAAGACCGTCTGTCCGCCCGCGAAGAGCACGAACAGCATGAGGCCGACGGCGATGCTGATGTTCAGGTTGGACAGGCGCTTGATGCCCTTGTCCAGGCCTGCCGCCACGGAGAACGTCGCGATCACCGCGACCAGCAGGACGATCCCGACACGCAGCACGGTCGAGTCCGCCATCCCGGTCAGCGCGCTGATGCCGGCGCTGATCTGGGAGGTGCCCAGGCCCAGCGACACGGCGAGGCCGAACATCGTGCCGAGCACCGCGGCCACGTCGATGGTCTTCCCGACGGGACCGTGGATCCGGTCACCGAGCAGCGGGTAGAACACCGACGACACGCGCAGCGGCAGGTTGTAGCGGTAGATGAAGAACCCGAACGCCAGCCCGGGCAGGGTGAAGATCGCCCAGGTGTGCAGGCTCAGGTGGTAGAGCGCGAACGACATGGCGTCCTCGGCCGCCTGCGCGCTGTACGGCGCGACGCCCTCGAACGGCGGCTCGCTGAAGTGCGAGATCGGCTCGGCCACGCCCCAGAACATCAGGACCGTGCCGATACCACCGGCGAACAGCATCGCGAACCAGGACACGTTCGAGTACTCCGGCTTGTCGTCCGCGCCCCCGAGCTTGAGGTTGCCGTAGCGGGACAGCGCCGCCCAGGCCAGGAACGCGAGCCAGACGGTCACGCCGAGCACGAAGAACCAGCCCAGGTTCGTGGTGATCCACTCCCGGCCGGCGGCGAATACGCTGCCGATCGGCCCCGGAAAGATCAGCAGCAGGGCCAGGAAGAAGAGCATCAGACCGGCCGACCAGAAGAAGATCTGCGGGTTCGTCCGCAGACCCAGCTTGTTCGCGAGATCCTGCACTCGACCGCTCCTCCCCGACCGACGGGCCACACCGCTGTTCGGACGTCCGCGGGCGGAAGCGGGGGCTGCGTCGGCGCCGTCGCGAAAGAATGTCCGAATGCTGTCGGTGTGTCCACTGATGATCGTCGTGGATCGCCTCGCGTGCGGCCGGTTCAGCCGTCTGACCTGCACGTATCTCAGGTCCACAACGGTGCGTGATCACTCATCCGTCCGACGCCGTCCGGCCTCCCGGTAGGGTCACCCATACCGGGAGGCCGACGGTCGTCACGTGTCCGCGGGCGGGTCAGCCGAGAAGGACCGGCAGCGTGTCGTAGCGGGTCCAGAGCGGCATCGGTTCGAGGCGCAGTTCGTCGCGTGGGATCGCCAGCGACACGTGGGGGTGCCGGGCGAGCAGCGTCTGCACGGCGATGCGGGCTTCGAGGCGGGCCAGGTTCGCCCCGAGGCAGAAGTGCGGCCCGTAGCCGAAGCCGAGGTGGTGGTTGGGGCTGCGGGTGATGTCGAACCGGTCCGGCGCGTCGAAGGCGTCCGGGTCCCGGTTCGCCGATCCCAGCAACGGCAGGACCGAGGATCCGGCAGGGATGGTCCGGCCGTCCCAGTCGATGTCCTCGGCGGCGGTGGCCGGCTTGGTGCCACCGACCGGCCCGGAGTAGCGCACGATCTCCTCGATCGCCGAGCGCCACAGTGCGTCGTCGTCGGGGGCCTGCTGCAGGCGGGTGCGCTGTTCGGGATGGTCGAGCAGGGTGACGACGGCGTTGGTGATCAGGTTGTAGGTGGTCTCGTAGCCGGCGATGACCAGGGTGAACACCATGGCCACGACCTCGTCCTCGGAGAGACGGTCACCGTCCTCCTCGGCGTGGATCAGGCCGGTGAGGATGTCGTCGCCCGGATCATCGTGCTTGCGGGCGACCAAGTCCCGGGTGAACGCCACCAGATCACGGATCTGGAGGTCCCAGCCCTCGGCGCTGCGGTCGCTGAGCAGGGCGGTGACTCCACTTTGGAACCGCGGGCGGTCGGCCTCGTCGACCCCGACCATCTCGGCGATGACGGTGTAGGGAATGGGCAGGGCGAACTCCTGCCGCAGGTCGACGACGTCCTGGCCGGCCAGCGCGTCGAGCCGCGCGACCGCCAGGTCGCGGACCCGCTCCCCGAGCTTCGCGGTCATCCTCGGGGTGAACGGCCTGGACACCAGCGAGCGCAGCCGCTTGTGTTCCGGATCGTCCTTCATGATCACCGACTCGATGCTGAGCAGCCGCAGGTGCTCGGGCAACCCGGTCGTCATGGCCGAACCACCTGCCGGTGAACGGGGCAGCCGGGGGTCGGTGAGCATCGCCCGGCAGTCCCGGTACCGCGAGAAGACCCAGATCGGCTGGGAGACCGGCCCGTACTCAAGCCGGGTCCGGGCCAGCGGGGCGTTCTCGCGCAGCCAGGCGTAGTGCGCCTGCGGGTCGGCGACGAACTCCGGGGTCCCGATCGTGAACGGGGCCTCGGGCACCGGTGTGGTGGGAGTGCTCATGTCCGGTTCTCCTGTCCGATCGTGCGTCGTTCCTGGCGCGGTCGGCCTCGATCGCCACCAGGTCTCATCGCTTACCTGCCCCACATCGAGCCGAGCCCCCGGGATGTCGCGGCGGCCACCGCGTCCGGGCTGGTGTGCGACAGCAGGTGCCCACCGCCCGGGACCGTGGTCGTCGCTGCTTGCAGCAGGCCCGCCGCTGCCGGCCGCACCCGTCCGGGTGTGAAGAACCGGTCGTGTTCGCCCACCAGCACCTGGCACGGCGTCGTATGCCACCCGGCGACGACGCGCTCCGGCAACGGTGACGGGGACAGGCTGCTGCGGACGTGCCGCGCCACCAGTGCCATCCAGTCGACGAGCTGGTCGTGGTCCGCCACCACGCCCTCGCCGTACATCGTGGCGAGCATCCGCGCCGAGCGTGCCGGCGTCGGTCGCAACAGCCACGGCACCGACGCCCGCAGCACTCCCGGGGTGAGCCGGGCAACGACGAGCCCGGCCGGCGCCGCCAGAAGCAGTCCGCCGACCTTCGGCCCCGGGGACGCGCACAACGCCACCGCCGCCCCGCGCGATTCACCAGCCAGGAGCACCGGCCCCTCGCCCACCGCCGCGAGCACATGATCCAGCCAGGCCCGGTACCCGTCGACCAGGTCGGCCTGCGGACGCTCCCCCGCGCTCAGCCCGGGCTGCCCCGGCAGGTCGGCCACGGTGACCCGGACCGAACCCGCCAGCGCCCGGATCACCGGGATCGAGGTGGCGGCGTTCATGTTCGTCCCCGGCAACAGCACCAGATCCTGCGGCCCGCTGCCGGACGTCGTCAGATGGGTCGGGCCGAGCGGTGAGTCCACGACCCGCCGGTCCGCCGACGGCAACCGCCCATCCAACTCGTCGGCGCACCAGGCGTGGATCGCCGTGCGTCCTCGATCCGAGCGGTAGATGTCCACCGAGGCCCCCTCCGGACGCAGCACCATGACCACGCCGACCAGGCTTCCCGGCACACCAGGAGGGCGACCTTACGCCGCGCAATCACCGAAGGGAAGGGTCGCGCCGACTACCTCCGAGGTCAGGACGCCGGGGCATGATCCTGTTTGGACGGCCATCTTCTGGGGCGGTGACGGCGTAGAACACGCACGCGGTGGCGATGACCCGGCGCCCGTCGGCGGCGGTGTCGACGCGACGGCCCACGAACGGGCCGAGCAGGTGGGGCAGTGATGCAGGCGGCGAGCGCGCCGGCCAGCAGGCCGGATCCCCCGCCGGCGGTGACGAGCAGGACGATGCCGACCACCGCGCCCGCGTCACCGCACCGGGCCGGTGCTGCGGCGACGACGTAGCGCGCGACCCCGCCGGCCGCGGCATCGCGCTCGACAGTGGACGGTTCGAAGCGGGACACGGCAGGTCAGTGACGCGCCAGGATCGGCGCGAGCCCCCGCACGGCCTGGTCGACGCGATGCCGGGCGCCGTCCGGAAGCCCCTGGAGCGGCCTGGGCAGGTTCGGCGCCCCCACGAGGCCCATCTGCTCGGCGATCGCCGAGACCACCCGCAGGCTCCCGTAATCACCGAACAGCTCCCACAGTGGAGCGAGGTCGTCCGAGATCGAGGAGGCGGTGTCCGGGTCGTCGCGCTGGGCGGCACGGGTCAGCGCGAGGCACGCCTGAGGCCACAGTCCCCCCAGCACGCTGTACCAGGCGTCGCAGCCGGCGAGCAGCCCGCCGGCTGCGGCGGGATCGCCGCTGACCCCGATCGTCACGTGCGAGGGGATGCGGGCCCGCAGCTGCTCGACCCGCTCGCGGGCTGCCTGCGGGTCCGCGGGCGTGGCCGGGATCTTGATCGACCCGACGCGGGGCAGCGCGGCGATGCGGCCGTGCAGCTCGTCGCTGAACGTGAAGTGCGTGGTGCCCGGGTTGTCGTAGACCACGAGCGGGACCGACAGCGTCGCCGTCACGTCGGCGTAGAGGTCGTAGACCTCCTCGTCGGTCAGCGGCTGGTACGACATCGGCGCCAGCAGCACCGCACTCGCCCCGCCCGCCTGGGCGTCCTCGGCGTGGCGCAGGACGTCCACGGTGCGCAGCCCGCCGATCCCGACCAGGACGGGGGTCCGCCCCGCGGCCCGGACGGCCACCTCGGCCAGCCGGCGCCGCTGCTCGCGCGTCAGGTAGGCGTAGCTCCCGGTCGACCCCAGCGCCCCGATCGAGTCGACCCCGGCCCGGTCCAACCTCGCCACGAGATCGAAGAACGCCGACTCGTCGACGTCCGTCTCGCTGACCGGGGTCAACGGGAACGCGCTCAACCCTGTGAACACCTGTATCGGCTCCTTCGCATCACGACACCGTATGTCACCACCTGTCCCGGACCGGATGGACGAGCTCGCCGACCGGATCGGCTCGGCGGCATGAGCCCCAGATGTGCCCCAGGACGACGACGGCGATGGGAAGGTGCCAGAGACTCCCAGGTAGCCTTCATGCAGGCCCTCGTAGCTCAGGGGATAGAGCACCGCTCTCCTAAAGCGGGTGTCGCAGGTTCGAATCCTGCCGGGGGCACGCAGGTCAGAGGGTTGGTCCACCCGGGTGGACGTCATGGACAGGCACCTGGAGCTCCTCATCGAGGAGACAACCCGACAGCGCTACGAACAGGTCATCCGGACCCACATCCGGCCGCTGATCGGTCACTTCCAGCATCTCGAACGTAGCGGCCGAGCCGCCACACCCGCCGTCTCCGGCCGGGCACCGATCATGGCGTGGAGTCGGCGTAACTCGCACCCGTCCGGGTAACCCGACGACGGGCCCGGGCCGCGGCCCACCGGCGTTCGTTCCGAAAGGCGGGCCATGTCCGACGGAATCCGCGCTCACGGCCTGCGTAGAGGGAACTCCCCTGCATCGCTGTCGGCGGTGGCGCGCGACCGCGCGCGCCGGCGTCCGGACGACCTGAGGCCGGCGATCCCGACCCCGCTGCGGGTGGGTGCCGCGTGGGGCTGGCGGCTCTTGGTGCTCGTCGCCGTGGTGTGCATCCTCGGCCTGATCGTCTGGTACCTGGCCTCGCTCGTCGTTCCGGTCGCGATCGCGCTTCTGCTGGCCGCGCTGCTCTCCCCCGCGGTGGGCTGGCTGCAGCGCCACCGGATCCCCCGGGGTACGGCGACCGCGGCGGTCATGGTCGGCGGTCTCGCGCTGCTCGGCGGCGTGCTCACCTTCGTCGTCATCACGGTCGTCGCCGGTCTGCCGGAGCTCGGGGCCCAGCTCTCGGCCGCCGTCGACGCCGTCGTCGCCTGGCTCAGCCGGTCCGGGCCGCTGCGCCTGAGCGAGCAGCAGCTGCTGGAGGCCCGGACCGAGCTGTTCTCCACCCTGCGCGACAACCAGGGCGCGATCACCGCCGGGGCACTGACCACCGCGGTCACGATCGGTGAGCTGGTGACCGAGACCCTGCTGGCGCTGTTCGCGCTGATCTTCTTCCTGCACGGCGGGGCGGCCATCTGGCAGTTCCTGCTCGGTGCGGTGCCGGCCGAGATGCGCACCCGCGCCGACGTCGCCGGACGCCGGAGCCTCACCGCCCTCGTCAGCTATATCCGGGCCACGGCCGCGGTCGCCGTCGTCGACGGCGTACTGCTCGGCATCGGGCTCGCCGTCCTCGGCGTCCCGCTCGCCGCTCCGCTCGCCGCGCTGGTCTTCCTGGGCGCGTTCGTCCCCATCCTCGGTGCGGTGGTCAGCGGCGCTGCGGCCGTCCTGGTCGCACTCGTCGCGCAGGGCCCGATCATCGCGCTGATCGTGCTCGCGCTGCTGGTCGCGATCATGCAGCTCGAAGGCCACGTGCTGCAGCCGTTCCTGCTCGGACGGGCGGTCAAGCTGCACCCACTCGCCGTGGTCCTCGCCATCGGAGCCGGACTGGTCGTCGCCGGGATCCCCGGCGCCCTGCTCGCCGTCCCGTTGCTGGCCGTGCTGAACTCCGGCATCCGATCGCTACGCAGCGACGCCGATCACGAGGCCGATCCCGCCGACATCCACACGAGCGAGCCCACCGAGAGCGCCGTCCCGATCGACGAACCCGCGCCCGAGCGGGAACCGGACACCACCGAGCCGGCCAGGACGGCCGGGCCGGACCACTGAATCGCTACCGGCCCTGCCGCGAAGGGCTTCCCGGCATCCAGGAGTGCCGCCTGATCGTCCCGAGCAGGGTTCCACCCGACCGTGTGGGCCACCTTCCCGATTGCGGCGATCCCGTCGGGGTAGCTCCGGTCCATGCGGCATCGGCGAGCGACGAGGGCCCCGGGCGTCCGACGACCGTTGTCAGGCGCTGCTCCCTCGTCACGCGCGTGCTGGCGCCGGCTCGCGACCACGGTGCTCGGCACCGGCGGCCTGCTCGGCCTGCTCGTGGTGAGCATGCTCGCGGTCGGGTACCTGCTGCCGGCGCCGATGCTGGTCGTTCCAGCGGCCGCCGCGACGGCGGTCGCCGTCCACATCACCGCCCGCAGCCGCGATGTCCGGGCGGTGGCAGCCACCCCTCGGCGGCTCACCGACACCGCCCGGGCCGCGCATGTCGACGCGGCTCCCCGCCGCCGTCGCACCACGCCCGCGTGGCCGACCGGGCGGCACCGGCGGGCGTCCCTCCGGGCGGCGGCACACGTCGGTGGCGAGATCACCGCCTCGCCGTGGCGGACCTCCAGGGTATGACCGCGCAGCCCTGCCGCTGCGGCTACGCGGGCGCGCCTATCGACGCCCGTCATCGTCATTGGACGACGGCTACCGCGCGGTCCCGCCCCCGGACCGCTCGGCCTGCAACCGGGCTTCCTCGCGCTGAGCCTCGGCCCGGGTGTTGCGCTCGCGGCGGAGCCACTCCGGCTGCTCCTCCTTCAACGCCGCGATCTGGGCGGTGGTCAGCGGCTCGGTGATCTCGGCACGGGCCAGACCGGAGATCGACACCCCGAGCCGGTCCGCGACGACCGGGCGGGGATGCGGGCCGTTGCGCCGCAGCTCGCGCAGCCACTCGGGCGGATCGGCCTGCAGGGCGTCGAGCTCGTCGCGCGAGACCACCCCGTCCCGGAACTCGTCGGGCGTCGCCTCGAGGTACACGCCGAGCTTCTTCGCCGCCGTCGCGGGCTTCATCGTCTGGGTCGCCCTCTGCCGCGTCATACGCCCAGGCTATCGGGATCGGACCGGCCGATAGTCTGGGCCGGTGACCGAGCCCGACGACACCGTGTCCTTCCGGCTCGGCTACGTCCCGGGCGTCACGCCGGGCAAGTGGGCGCGGATCTGGGCCGAGCGCCGTCCGCAGGTCCCCCTGGAGCTGATCACGGCGACCACGGACGAGGCGGTGGAGCTCGTCCGGACCGGCGAGGTGGACGCCGGCGTGGTCCGGCTGCCGATCGACCGGACCGGGCTGCACGCGATCCCGCTCTACACCGAGACCACCGTGGTCGTCGTCGGGAAGGAGCACCTGGTCACCGCGGCCGAGCAGGTCACGCTCGCAGACCTGGCCGACGAGATCGTCCTCCGTCCACTGGACGACACACTCCCCTGGCCCGGGGACCGGCCGGGACGAGCGGCGGCGACCGACCCCGCCACGACGGCCGAGGCGATCGAGCTCGTCGCCGCGGGCATCGGCCTGCTGGTCGTCCCCCAGTCGCTGGCCCGCCTCCACCATCGCCGGGACCTCACCTACCGACCGCTGACCGACGCGCCGGAGTCGGTCGTCGTCCTCGCCTGGCCGGACGCGGAGAACACGGACCTGATGGAGGAGTTCATCGGGATCGTCCGCGGGCGCACGGTCAACAGCTCCCGCACCCCCCGCCGGGCGGGGACCCCGGCACCGGGGACACCCGCCCCCTCGAAGAAGGGCGCCGCCCGACGCCCTCCGCCCCGGCGCGGCACGCGCCGCCGCTGAGCTCACCCGTAGACGACGATGTTCCCGCACGGAGCCCGTGCGGGAGCGGCGTACGTGCGACGCGCAGGCTCAGGCTGCAACGGAGCAACAGCACTCTCGGCGTGCCCAACGTGGATCGTCACTCCAGTGACGGTGTTCGATTACGTCGGCATGCATGCCGCCTGCCCACCAATGCCGCTACGCTTCGCCCCGTCAGGTACCCGCCGCGCTGCCTGAGGTGCGAGCGTCCGAGCCTGCCGGGCACGGCGACGAGACAGCTCGACGGGACGGGGCCGGTCGCGAGCAGGCCGGGACGGAGGCGACATTTCCGCTGCTGACGTGACTGTGAGGCAACTCCGCTACTTCATCGTCCTGGCGGAGGAGTTGAACTACCACCGCGCCGCCGCCCGGCTCTTCATCTCCCAGCCCGCGCTGTCCAACGCCATCAAGCAGTTGGAGAACCAGTTCGGCGTCGCGCTGTTCGAGCGCAGCACTCGGGAAGTCCATCTCACCGACATCGGCAGGAGCTGGCTCCCCGAAGCAAGGAACGCGATCGATCACGTCGACGCCGCTGTCGACCACCTCTCGACCCTCTCCGGCGGGCGGCGGAGTCGGCTACGGCTCGGCTATCTGATCGGCACCGGCGCCGACATGGTCTTCGAGCTCGTGCGCGGTTTCGAGGCGGCTCACCCCGACATCGCAGTCGACCCCGTCGAGTACGACTTCGCGGATCCGACCGCGGGGCTCGCCGACGGCCGATCCTCGATCGGGTTGATCAGGCCGCCCGTCGAGCTCCCCCGACTTCGCTCACTCGTCGTCGACAGCGAGACGTGGGTGGCCTGCCTCTGGCGCGACCACCCGCTCGCCGAACGCGGTGAGGTCAGAATCGGTGAGCTGCTCGACGACCCCATCGTCGCGGCGCCCGAGAGCGCAGGAATATGGCGGGATCACTGGTTGGCGATGGACGCACGCAACGTGCCACCGACCGTGGCCGCCGTGGCCAACACCTACGAAGCCGAGATCACGTGTGTGGCACGCGGCCTCGGAATCAGCTTCACCACCGCCTCGAGCGCGCGCCTCTACGACCGGCCGGGTGTCGTCTACGTTCCGATCGTCGATCGCCCGCCGAGCCGCGCCGCTCTCGCCTGGATCCCCGAGAACCTTCCCTACGCGGGCGACCTCTTCCTGCGCCACGTACGGCGCCAGCGTGGACGATGGAGCGACACGCACGCCGCGCGATAACGTCCAGTTATCAGCTGATCCAGATTCGGAACTTCTTCTTCGCCGTCGACTGCGCTTACCTGTCTCCACCGCAATGACGCGATCCACAGCGGACCGCCGGAGCCGAGACGGAGCAGCCGTGACCGAGAACGAAACGCGTCCCGCAGTACAGGGGCTCGTCGCGGGGGCGGCACCCGCTGACGAGGACGCCCGCCTGGCCGACTTCGGCTATACCCAGCGACTGGACCGCTCGATCGGTCCGCTCGCGTCCTTCGCCATCGGCTTCGCCACGATCAGTGCGACGACAGCCGTCTTCACCGGGTTCGGGGCCGGATTCACCAGTGCCGGCGCTCCGTTCGTCTGGACGCTGCTGATAGCCGGTGCCGTGTTCGCGGTGTGGACGACGATCGCCGCCGACCTCGCCGCGAAGATCCCGCTCGCCGGCTACTCCTACCAGTGGACGAGCCGGATCAACGGTCCGAACCTGGGCTGGTTCACCGGCTCGATCGCGGTGATCGGGTGGATCTGTGGGATGACCGGCGTCGGGTACATCTTCGCGGGCTACCTGGCCGGCCTGTTCGGACTCGAGACGAACCAGACGACGCAGATCCTGATCGCGATCGGCGTCGTCGCGCTCTGCGCCCTGATCAACATCTACGGCGTCCGATTCGCGACGATGGTCAACAACACCGGCGTCGCGCTCGAGCTGGTCCTGACGGTGCTCGGCACGCTGGTGGTGGCTGTGGTCGCGTTCTCGGCGCCGGACCGACACCAGCCGCTGTCGACCCTGTTCACGCCGGGTGGTTCGGGCGAGCAGGCGAGCTACGCGCTGGCGTGGCTCGCCGCAGCGCTCGGCCCGTTCTTCGGGCTGATCGGGGTCGAGTCCAGCGCGGACGTCGCGGAGGAGACCAAGCGAAGCCGCCATGTGGTGCCGCGCGCCATGATGTACGCGCTCGGAGCCTCGATCGTCGTCGAACTGCTGATGTACATCGTCTACGTCCTCGCCATCCGGGACGAGGCCGCCGTCCTGGCCAACAGCTCCGCTCCGATCGAGACGATCATCGATCAGCAGCTGGGTCCGGTCGCCACCAAGATCGTGGTTGCGATCGCTCTCACCAACATTCTGGCCTGCCTGCTCGCCAACATGCTCGTGGCGACCCGCTTGGTCTACTCGATGTCGCGGGACAACATGCTGCCGTTCTCCGCGGCCTGGCGGCGGGTGTCACCCCGCACGCTGACCCCGACCGCCGCGGTCGTCGGCCTCGGCTCGCTCTCCACGCTGATGCTGTTGTCGGCGCTGGTGAACGAGGAGGCGTTCACCTACATCATCGGTGTCGCCTCGCTGGCCTTCTTCGCCGTCTACACCTTGCAGACCATCGGGCTGCTCATCGGCGTCCGGAAGGGCACGATCCCGGCCGCCGAGGCGGGGACGTTCGATCTCGGCCGGTTCCGGACGCCGCTTTATCTCCTCGCCCTGGCGGTGTTCCTCACCGTCGCCGGGGCGCTGATCCTGCTCCCGGAGTTCGCAGGAAACGGCTGGGTGTTTCTGGGCATCGTCGTCGTCTGTGCGCTCTGGTGGGCCACCGCGTTGCGTGCGCGGCTGCGCGCGGGCGAGGCCGGCGCCGGCTACGCCGGCAAGCACACCTCCTGAGCCCCTGTCAATCGCTCACCCACGGAAGGGAATCCCACCATGACCATCGCCGACTCCGGCACCGACTTCTCGACCAGCAACCTCGTCGCGGTCGAGCCCGGGGCGATCCGGGAGGACACGCCGCCCGGCTCCGTGATCCAGTACAGCGACTACGAGCTCGACACCTCCAGCCGCTACGCCGGCGGGGTGGCGTGGATCGAGGGCGAGTACGTCCCCGCCTCCGACGCACGGATCTCCATCTTCGACACCGGCTTCGGCCACTCGGACCTGACCTACACCGTCGCGCACGTGTGGCACGGCAGGATCTTCCGGCTGTCCGACCACGTCGACCGCCTTCTCGACGGCGGCCGAAGGCTGCGGCTCGCCTCGCCCTACGACAAGGCCGAGATCGCCGAGATCGCGAAACGCTGTGTCGCCCTCTCCCAGCTGCGCGAAGCCTATGTGAACATCACGCTCACCCGCGGCTACGGCAAGCGGAAGGGCGAGAAGGACCTGAGCAAGCTCACCTCGCAGATCTACGTCTACGCGATCCCGTACCTGTGGGCTTTCCCTCCGCACGAGCAGATCTTCGGCACCTCCGCGGTCGTGCCGCGGCACGTACGGAGAGCCGGGCGCAACACCATCGACCCGACGATCAAGAACTACCAGTGGGGCGATCTGACCGCCGCGAGCTTCGAGGCCAAGGATCGTGGCGCGCGCACCGGCATCCTCCTCGACGCCGACGGGTGCGTCGCCGAAGGCCCCGGATTCAACGTCGTCGTGGTCAAGGACGGTGCGCTGGCGTCCCCGCCCCGCAACGCACTTCCCGGGATCACGAGGAAGACCGTCTTCGAGATCGCCGACGCGCGGGGCATCCCAGCCGAACTACGCGACGTCAACGGCCCGGAGCTCTACGACGCCGACGAGCTGATGGCCGTGACGACGGCGGGCGGAGTCACTCCGATCACCACTCTCGACGGCGTCGCCGTCGGCGACGGCGAGCCGGGCCCGATCACGGTGGCGATCCGTGACCGGTTCTGGGCTCTGAT
Source organism: Pseudonocardia nantongensis (assembly GCF_046546495.1). Taxonomy (NCBI): domain Bacteria; kingdom Bacillati; phylum Actinomycetota; class Actinomycetes; order Pseudonocardiales; family Pseudonocardiaceae; genus Pseudonocardia; species Pseudonocardia nantongensis. The sequence goes on from NZ_JBKGXT010000026.1 coordinate 63,873, forward strand.
GGACGAGCCGTCTGCGCTGATCGAGCCGATCGAGTACTGAGCCCGGGCCCGCGCGGTACGGCGGGCACCGACGCCCGTCGTCGGCCGGGTCTGCATGGATCAAGTCATCGGTCGTCGAGGGCGACCGCCCCGTCCTGCCACGAGGACGCCAAGGACGCGTGCTCCGGCCATTATGTCTCACGTCGTGGGGCGACCCATCGACCGCCCTGACCACGGCTGAACCGGAGGTTCCCTTGGTCGAGAAATACACCATCACCGCGCTCTTCGCGGGGATTCTGGTCTATCTCGCGTACCGCTCGTGGAGGCGAGCACGCACTCATGACGAGTTCGACCTCGCCGGCCGTCAAACGGGACTGTTCCCACTAGTCGGAACGCTGGGCGCAGCCGAGTTCAACACGGCCACACTCATCGGCGGGGCCTCTGTCGCGTACCAATACGGGACGGTCGGCCTCTACTACACGTCGTTCATCTTCGTGTTCGTCTTCGGGATCTACGCGCTGACGGTGGCGAAGCCCTACCGCCGCCTGCACATCTCGACGATCGCGGAGTACTTCGAGAGGCGGTTCACGGGTCGGCTCGCCGAGCCGACGCGGCTGCTCGCAAGCCTGATCACACTCAGCTTCACCTGGCTTGCGCCCGCCACATACCTCGCAGGTCTCTCGGTCGTCGCCTCCGTCCTGCTGGGCGTCGAACCGGCTACGACGGTCGTCGTCATCGTCGTGTTCTGCCTGGTACTCGCCATCACCGGAGGACTGGTGACCGCCATCTCGTTCGACGTACTCAGCTACGCCATGATCCTGGTGTTCGTCCCCGTCCTCTTCGCGATCGGTTACGTGCAAGCCGACGGACTGAACAGTCTGGGTGACGTATTCGCGCCTGAGTACCTGTCCTTCAAACCCGTGTGGGGCTTGGAGCAGTACGGATTCGCCTCGGTGCTGGCGTGGTGTTTCCAGAACATCCTGGCCTACATCGCCGCGCCGTGGTATGGCCAGCGGATGTTCTCGGCGCGCTCCGGTCGGATCGCCTACCGGGCGATGTTGATCAACACTGTGGCGATCACCGGGCTCTACGGACTCGTGGCGGTCACGACCATGCTCACCCGGGTGCTCATTCCGGACCTCACCAGCCCCGAGGAAGCCCTCCCACGACTGGTCCTCGACTACACCCCGCCGATTCTGCAGGGCCTGATCCTGGTCACCCTCCTGCTGGTGGGGAGCAGCACCATGATCGCCATCTGGAACTCCGCAGTGTCGATCGGGACCAACGACATCGTCCGGCGCTACCTCGCCCGCGACCGCCCTGACAGATTCTACGTCCGGCTCGGACGGGTGCTCTTCCTCGCGATCGGAGCGACAACTCTCGTCCTGTCCCTCACCATTGTCGGGAGCATCCTGCTGGTCCTGACCTACGTCTCGGTCTATCTGGCACTGCTGGCCTTTCCGATTCTCGCTGGTCTGTACTGGAAGCGGTTCACCACCACCGCCGCGTTCGTCTCCCTGCTCGTCGGAGTCGTCTACGTGACCCTCGCCCTGCTCGTCGATCTGCCCTATTACCTCATCAGTCCGGTCGGAGCCGCCCTCAGCGCCGCCGCCGGGACCGTCGCCACGGTGGCGTCCGGTCATCAGGACATCTCCGAGACGGTCGAGGACTTCCACGCCATCGCCCACGGCACGAAGGAGGCCAGCCATCCGTGACACGAGAGCCGGACAGTCCACCCCGGATGGACACTCCGGGAGACTGAGGATCTTCGGTTACACCGACTGTTGGACCGTGCGTCCCGGTGAACGGATCACGTTGCATGTCCACTCCGAGAGCCCCCGATACGACTCGACCGTCGTCCGGTTGCATCGGCCGTTCAGCGAAAGCGATCACTCCGGCGCGGAGGAACTCACCGGGACTCGCGAGCCGCACGACGACGGCCGGCAGCGGGAGTCCGACACCGGATCATTCGCGGTACTGCCCCTGCCCGACGACTGGCTGTCAGGCAATGGGTTCACAGTGGCGTTGCGCTTCCTGCCGTGGCTCCCCGGGACGGGTCGCGAGCAGACGGTCCTCGCCGTCCAGGACAAGGGCGGAGAGGTCCGCTTGGAACTCGTCGTGCGTGGCGACGACCGCCTCGTCGCCCGGCTCGACGGCGACGGATCCGGGGCTGAGGCCGTGTGCCGACCCGCACTGGCACCACGGTGCTGGTACCAGGTCGCGGTCGTCTTCGACTGCACCGCGCAGCGCCTCGACCTGCACCTACGTTCGATCGGCGCCGGATGGGGCTCAGCGGTCGAGACAACCTCATCGACACAGGCGGATACTGGATACCGCGACACGGTGGCATGGACGACTCTCGCGGGAGTACGACGTCCGGGCGCCTGGACTGTGCCGCGAGCGGACCGACACTTCAACGGCAAGATCGAGAATCCCGCTTTCTGGTCTCGCGCGCTCGGCTCCGACGAACTCGGTTCCGACGAACTCGTCGAGGCCCCCGGCCGGGCCGCACTGATCGCTGCCTACGACTTCGGCCGCGACTTCACCGGCACGGTGCTGCACGACCGCTCCGGGAACGAGCGGCACGGGACGCTCCACCAGGCACCGCAACGTGGCGTCACCGGTAGTCGTTGGGACGGCACCGCCGGGGACTTCCGCGTCTGCGGGCAGCACTACGCCGCCGTGCACTTCCACGACGACGATCTGGAAGACGCCGGCTGGCCCCCGGCTCGGACCTGGGCGGTTCCCGATCTCGCCCCCGGAGCGTACGCGTTCCGCCTGCACAGCGACGACGAGACCGACCACATCCCGTTCTTCGTGCACTCGAGGAGTCACGCTCCAGCACTGTTCCTCGCGCCTACCTTCACCTACCTCGCCTACGCCAACGAGCATCTCTACGCCGCGGGCGGCAACCAACAGTTCATGGCCCACCGACCCGAGCTGTCGCGGTACGAACGACACGTCCTCGACCATGCGGATGTCGGGAAGTCCGCCTACGACCTGCACGGCGACGGGTCCGGTGTGGCGTACTCGTCGCGGAAGCGGCCAGTACTGAACTTTCGCCCGTACCGGCACAACTGGCTCGCCGGGAACGTCCGGCACTTCAGCGCGGACCTATTCCTGCTGGACTGGCTCGACCAGATCGGGATCGAGCACGAGGTCGCGACCGACGAGGACCTTCATCACGACGGACAGTCGCTCCTCGATCGACACCGGGTCGTCGTCACCGGCTCGCATCCCGAGTACTGGACCCGCCCGATGCAGGAAGCACTGCACGGATACCTCTCCTGCGGTGGACGGCTCATGTATCTTGGTGGCAACGGCTTCTACTGGGTGACCAGCGTATTCGACGATCGCCCACACCTGATCGAGGTTCGACGCGGGAACAACGGTGCCCGAAGCTGGGACTCCCCGCCCGGAGAGACCACGCACAGCGCAACGGCGCAGCCGGGCGGCCTCTGGGCGTTCAACGACTACCCACCACACGCCGGGCTGGGTGTCGGGATGGCGGCGCAGGGCTGGGGGCCGGCGTCGGCCTACCGACGGCTACCCGACAGCCACGATGACCGCGCAGCGTTCGTCTTCGACGGGATCGCCCCGGACGAGATCATCGGCGGGTTCGGGTACGTTCTCGGCGGCGCCGCAGGGGACGAGGTGGACCGTTACGCTCCCGAGCTGGGCTCGCCCGCCTCCACATTGCGACTTGCCACGTCCACAGGGCTCGACGATCGCTACCAGCTCACCCAGGAGGAGCTACTGATCACTGCCCCCGGACAGGGCGGATCGAGCAACGAGAAGGTCCGATCCGACATGACACTGCTCGAGACGGCGGCGGGTGGGGCCGTGTTCTCGGTAGGTTCGATCTGCTGGGCCGGGAGCCTGGCGTGGAACGACTACCACAACAACGTCGCGCGCATCAGTGAGAACGTGGTGCGGCACTTCGTCCGCTAGCGGTGCGCCCACAGCACGACAGGGTCCGGTTCACCTCGCCGCGAGGTTCGCGCGCAGGTGCTCGACGGCCTCAGTGTGGATCTCGGCGCTGCGCGGCACCGCGCCGGAGGCCCAGTACAGGGCGTGCACGAGCCCGTCGATCCGGGTCGCGCGCACCTCGTTCCCGGCCGCGCGCAGCGACTCGGCGAACGCCTCGCCCTCGTCGCGCAGGGTGTCGTACTCGGTCGTGACGACGAGGGTGGGCGGCAGCCCGGCCAGGTCGTTGCGGTCGAGCGCCAGGCGCGGATCGGCGACGTCGGCGGGCCCGGTCACGTACTGCGAGCCGAACCAGGCCAGCGCGTCCAGGTGGATCAGATAGCCCTCGGCGAACGCGCGCCGCGACGGCGTGTCGGCCGCCGGGTCGACCAGCGGGTAGAGCAGCACCTGGGCGCGGACCGCCGGCTCGCCGGCGTCCCGGGCCCGGATGACCGCGGCGGCGGCCAGGTTCGCACCGGCGCTGTCACCCATCACCGCGATCCGCCCGGCGTCCCCACCGTGCGCGGTGATCTCCTTCGCGGTCCACTGCAGCGCCGCGTAGGCGTCGTCGTGGGCCGCCGGGAACCGGTTCTCCGGTGCCCGCCGGTAGGTCGCCGAGACCACGACGGCGCCGACGTCCAGGGCCAGGGCGCGGGCCCGCTCGTCGACGACGTCCAGGCCGCCGCCGACGAAGCCGCCGCCGTGCACGTACAGCACGACGGGGAACGGGCCGTCGCCGGGCGGCAGGTAGACGCGGGCCCGCTGCTCCGGGTCGGAGCCGTAGGGCACCTCGGTGATCGCGGCGACGTCGCGCGCCGGGTTCTGCAGGCCGACCAGGGTGTCCAGGGTCTGGCGGGTGGCCTCGACGCCGATCTTCTCGAAGGACTGGAAGCCCTGCTGTCCGAGGCCGTCGAGCAGGGACGCGACGGCGGGATCGAGTGGCATGGTCGTCTCCTCTCAGGCCTGCGCGAGCGCGCGGTCGCCGGCCGGGGAGAGGCGGAAGCCCTCGTAGCCCGCCGCCACGACCTCGTCGCACGTGGCCCGGTAGGCGGGCGCCCCGCCCAGGTACACCAGCGGTCGCCGGGGCTTGCCGGGCACGTTGCTGCCCATGTACCAGGACGTCGGCGAGTCGGGCAGCAGCGTGGCCCGGGCCACCTCGTTGGTGTGCGCCACCCACTCCCGCTCCGCCTCGGAGGTCGGCTCGATGACGTCCTCGCCGCGCTCGTGCAGGTACCGGATCGCCGCGGTGGTGAAGTCGACGTGGTCCTCGATCGCCAGCGGCATGTTGTAGAGCACCGACGGGCTCTGCGGACCGGTGATCATGAACAGGTTCGGGAACCCGGCCGCCATCAGACCCAGGTAGGTCTGCGGCCCGTCGGTCCAGTGGTCGGCCAGGCGCAGCCCGTCGCGCCCGGTGATGTTCATGGCCAGCAGCGGCCCGGTGCAGGCGTCGAACCCGGTGGCCAGTACCAGCACGTCGAAGGCGTGCTCGGTGCCGTCGGCCAGCCGCACCCCCTGCGGGACGACCGCGTCGACCGGGTTGCTCTTCACGTCCACGAGATCGACGTTGGGCCGGTTGAACGCCTCGTAGTAGTCGGTCTCCAGCGGCGGGCGCTTGGTGCCGTAGGGGTAGCCCTGCGGGGCGAGCAGCTCGGCCGTCGCCGGGTCACTGACGCGCTCCCGGATCCGGCCGCGGATGTACTCGGCGATCGTGTCGTTGGCGTCCTTGTCGAACAGGATGTCGCCGAAGGAGTCGATGAACAGGCGGAACCCGCCGCGGTTCCACCGGTCGTCGAACACCTCGCGGCGCTCGTCCGGGCCCACCGCGAGCGCCGAGGGCTGCGCGTCGGTGTAGGGGACGCCGAGGAAGTGGTTGCGCGAGGCGTCCCGGATCGCGGAGTAGTCGGCCTTCTCGGCGGCCTCCTGCTCCGGGTCGGTGGGTGCGTTCCCGATCGGGGTGGCGTAGTTCGGGGTCCGCTGCAGGACGGTCAGGTGCCCGGCGGTCTTGGCGATCTCGCTGACCGCCTGGATGCCGGACGAGCCGACACCGATGATCCCGACCCGCTTGCCCTCGAAGCCGACCTCGTGGTGCGGCCAGTTGCCGGTCATGTAGACCTCGCCGGCGAAGTCGGAGATGCCCGTGAACTCGGGCTTCTTCGGCACCGACAGCGTGCCGGCACCGGAGATGACGTGCCGGGCCCGGTGGGTCTCGCCGGTGTGCGTCGTCGCGGTCCACAGCGACTCGTCGTCGTCCCAGGTCAGGGACGTGATCCGGGTGTTGAACCGGATGCTGCGGCGCAGGTCGAACCGGTCGGCGACGTGCCCGAGGTAGTCGAGGATCTCCGGCTGGGCGCAGAACCGCTCGCTCCAGCGCCACTCCTGCTGCAGGTCCTCGTCGAACGAGTAGGAGTAGTGCACGCTCTCGATGTCGACCCGCGCGCCCGGGTACCGGTTCCAGTACCAGGTCCCGCCGACGTCGCCCGCGGCGTCGACCGCGATGACGTCGAGATGCTGTGTGTTGCGCAGCGCGTGCACGGCGTAGAGACCCGCGAACCCGGCACCGACGACAAGTGCGTCGCGGGTCGGGGTGGTTGTCGATGGCACCACGTGATCCAGCCTCCTTGGATGGGTCGGGCGATGCGCCTGGCTGCCGGCACCGGGAACCGGCAGCCGGCGCTGTGAGCGCGGCAACAGCGTGGGCGCCCCGGCCGCGGAGCCGACAGGGTGAGATCACCCCACCGGCCACCCCACCGGGGCCGCGGGGTCTACCCGGGTAGTCGGCACCGCGATCGACCCCGCCCGACCCGGCTCCGACGTGACATGCTCGGCGCGTCGAGTACTGCGATCAGGAGGCGTCATGGACGACGTCACCGGCGGCGGCCACCCGCGGCGGCCCGGTGCCCGGGGACCGTGCACCCTGCGCCCCGCGACGACGCTGACCAGCTTCGTCGGCCGGCATCGGACGGTCGACCGGCTCGTCGACGAGCTGAGGACGAACCGCCTGGTGTCGGTGACCGGGCCCGGTGGGGTCGGCAAGACCCGGACCGCGGTGGCCGTGGCCGACGCCGCCGACCACCCGGAGGGTGTCGTGCTGGTCGAGCTCGCCAGCGTCACCGATGCGACCCAGGTCGCGCCGGCGGTCGCGACCGCGCTGCGCGTGCCCGACCAGTCGAACCGCGACGCCGTCGACCGGATCGTCGACCACCTCGCCGGCGCGGCCGCCCTGCTGGTGATCGACAACTGCGAGCACCTGCTGGAGGCCGGTGCACGGCTGGTGCTGCGGCTGCTCGAGGACCTGCCCGAACTGACGATCCTGACGACCAGCCGGGAGCCGCTCGGCATCCGCGGCGAGCGGGTGCACCTGCTCGCCCCGCTCGCCGTACCCGAGGAGGTCGAGGGGCTCGGCAGCCCCGGGATCGAGCACGTCCCCGCGGTGCAGCTGCTCCTCGACCGGGCCCGTGCGGTGCTCCCGGACTTCGCGGTCACGCCGGAGAACCGGCAGGCGGTCGTCGCCCTGTGCCGTCGCCTGGACGGGCTCCCGCTGGCGATCGAGCTGGCCGCGGTCCGCCTCCGGTCGATGTCGGTGTCGCAGGTCGTCGACCGGCTCGACCGCCGGTTCCACCTGCTCGGGAGCTCCGACCCGGCGGCCGACCCCCGGCAGCGCTCGCTGCGGGCACTGATCGACTGGAGCCACGACCTGTGCGGCCCGGACGAGCGGCTGCTCTGGGCGCGGATCTCGGTGTTCCCGGCCACCGTGGACCTGGAGACGCTGGAGGGTGTGTGCACCTTCGGTGAGCTCACCGAGGACCGCCTGCTCGACGCGCTCGACGGCCTGGTCGGCAAGTCCGTGGTCGTCGCCGACCGGGACGGCGAGCGGCTGCGCTACCGGCAGTTCGTGACTCTGCGCGAGTACGGCTCGGACCTGCTGGCCGGCTCGGCCGAGGCCGACGAGGTCCGCCGCCGGCACCGCGACCACTTCACCGATCGCGCCCGCCTCTCGGTCGAGCGCTGGTGCGGCCCGCACCAGGCCGCCGACCTGGCCCGGTTGCGCGAGGACCATCCGAACCTGATCGCGGCGCTGGCGTGGTCGGCGGCGACCCCGGGTGAGGTGCGGGCCGGTGCCCGGCTGGCGTCGTTGCTGCGCTACCACTGGATCGCCGGCGGGTTCCTCACCTACGGCCGCCGGTGGACCGAGCGGCTGCTCGAGCGGCTCGACCCCGGCAGCCGGGAACGCGGCGAGGCGCTGTGGGCGGTGGCCTGGGTGGCACTGATCCAGGGCGACGCGGCCACCGCCCGCAGCTACCTCGACGAGTGCGCCGGGATCGCGGATCAGCTGCAGGACCCGGTCATGCAGGGCCACGTCGCGCACTGGCGCGGGCTGATGAACCTGTTCGAGGGTGATCTCGACGCCGCCGAGGGCTACTTCCACCGCGGCATCGGCCTGCACCGGTCGGTGGACGACGAGGGATCGGCGCTCGCCACGTCCTTCATGCTGGCCATGACCCAGGCCTACGCGGGGCGGCCACGCGAGGCGCTGCAGACCTGTGCCGGGGTCGTCGAACGGGCGTCGGCCGCCGGGGAGCTGTGGAACCGCGCCTACGCGCACTGGGTCGCCGCGATCTGCCACCTGCACCTCGACGACCTCCCCCGGGCCCGGGCCTCGATCGCCGAGACGATCCGGATCGAGCAGGACTTCCGCGACGGCGTCTGCACGGCACTGTCGATCGAGGTGAGCTCCTGGATCGTGGCGGCGTCCGGACGGACCTCCGACGCCGCCGCGCTCTCCGGGATCGCGGGCGCGGTCTGGCACCGGATCGGGACGTCGCTGCAGGCCTTCGGCCCGCACGCCGCCAGCGAGGGGCGGCAGCACGCGTCGCTGATCGACGAGCGGCTCGGCGCGTCCTGCGCGGCCGCCGTCCGGGCCGAGTACGGCCAGGTCGGCGTGCCGGAGGCGGTGCGGCTGGGGATCGAGATCACCGACGGCGCCGCGGACGGTGCGGCGCCCCGGCCGGAGCCGGGACCACACTCCCCACAGACGTCCGCATCGCCGACCTCCGCACCGCGGGCCGCCGCATCGCCGGCCTCCTCGCCGCTGACCGGCCGGGAGCAGCAGATCGCGCAGCTGATCGCCGACGGCATGAGCAACCGGGACATCGCCGCCGAGCTGACCATCTCGGTCCGGACGGTGGACGGGCACGTCGAGCGGATCCTGCGCAAGCTCGACTTCGGCTCGCGTACCCAGGTGGCGTCCTGGATGGCCGCGGCGGCCCGGGTCCGGTCCTGACCGGCCCGCCGCGTTCCGGGAGGTCAGCTCCGCGGGACGGCCCGGGCCCCGGCCAGGGTCTGCGACGGGCGCTCCGCGAACCGTTCCCGGTAGGCGGCCGAGAACCGGCCCAGGTGGGTGAAGCCCCAGTGCCGTGCCGCCTCGGTCACCGGAGCGGCCCCGGCGCGCAGGTCGACGTGCACGCGGTCCAGGCGGACCCCGGCGAGGTAGGCCATCGGGGCGACCCCGACGTGCTCCCGGAAGGCCTCCTGCAACCGCCGGCCGCTGACACCGGCGACCCGGGCCAGCTCGCCGAGGGTGTACGGGTCCTCCGGGCGGGCCTGGATCAGGTCCACCACCGCGCGCACCGCCGCCGGCCGCGCAGGTCCGCCCGGAGCGTCCCCGGTCAGGACGGCGGTGTGGTTGTGCCGGTGGCCCAGCAGGAGGCCACCGACCAGCAACCGCTCGTACCGTTCCCGCATCGGTGCCGCGCCGATCAGGCCGCCCTGGTCGAGCTCGTCGATCAGCAGGTGCAGGGTGTTGTACCAGCTCCGCCCGGCCGGGCTCGTCAGCCCGAACGCGAGGTCGAACTCCAGCGGGTACGCGGCCGGGCGTCCCAGGAGCGCCGCCAGCTCGTCGTCGACCAACCGGCGCCGGATCTTCACGCCGACATGTTCGGTGCCGGCCGCGCAGTGCAGGAGCCGGTGGCCCCGCTCCGGGGTGAAGACCCCGGCCGTGCCCGGGACACCGATCGACTGTCGATCCGCGGAGGCCGCGACCACCTTCCCGCGCAGCACGACGTTGACCTGGTAGTGGGCCGAGGTGCCCTCGGGCACGACCGATGTGTCCTGGCCGAAGCGCACGAGGCCGACGGTCAGGTTCTCGGTCCGGACCCCGCGCAGCTCGCCGCGCCCGGCCGCGCCGCGCGCGAGCGGGCGCACCTGCGCCGGGTAGAAGAGCGCGTTGAGGTGCTCCCGGAAGTCCTCGAAGCCGGCGTCCCGGGTCAGGACGTTCCGGGCGAACTCCGGACGGTCGGTCGTGCCGATCACGGTCCTCCCTGCAGGATCCACGTCGTCGTGGCGACGGCCGGCGGGGTCCCGCAGTGTAGTCGCGCGATCCGGCGGGCCGGCCGCGTGAACCGGATGGCGCGGCGCCCGCCACGTTCGTAGCGTCGGCCCCGCCGACCACCACGAACGGAGCCCGAGGAATGGACTTCACCGAGGAAGCCGCGGTCACCGCGGTCAAGGAGAGCTTCGCACCCGGCACCGACCCCCGGCTCGCCGAGCTCGTCGGCGGGCTGGTCGATCACCTGCACACCTACGTCCGCGAGGTGCGGCCCACGGTCGAGGAGTGGAACACCGCGATCGGGTTCCTCACCGCTGTCGGGCAGACGTGCAGCGACACCCGCCAGGAGTTCGTGCTGCTCTCCGACGTGCTCGGGGTGTCGATGCTGATCGAGACGATCAACGGTCAGGAGACCGGGACCGAGAGCACGGTGCTCGGGCCGTTCCACATGACCGAGAGCCCGCGCCGGGAGATCGGCGACAGCATCGACGAGCTGACCGGCGGCCGGGACTGCGTGGTGGAGCTGCGGGTGCTCGGCGCGGACGGCACCCCGCTGCCCGGTGCCACGGTCGACGTCTGGCAGGCCACCGCCGAGGGCTTCTACGACGTCCAGCAGCCCGACGTGCAGCCGCCCGGCAACGGGCGCGGGCTGTTCACCGCCGACGACGAGGGCCGGGTCCGGTTCCGGAGCGTCGTGCCCAGCCACTACCCGATCCCGACCGACGGCCCGGTCGGCGAGCTGCTCGGCGCCCTCGGCCGGCACGGCTACCGCCCGGCGCACGTGCACGTGATCGCGTCCGCGGCGGGTCACCGCGAGCTGACCACGCACCTGTTCGTCGCGGACAGCGCCTACATCGACTCGGACGCCGTGTTCGCCGTCAAGCGGAGCCTGATCGTCGACTTCGAGCAGGTCGACGACCAGGCGGTCGCGGCCCGATACGGCATCGACGCCCCGTTCCGGCTCGCCCGGTACGACGTCGTGCTCGACCCGGCCCCCGCGCAGGCCTGAGATGTGGACCGACTTCCGCTACCAGGCGCAGCCGATGCGCGTCGTGTTCGGAGCGGGCCGCTCGGCCGAGCTCGCCGCCGAGCTGGAGCACCTCGGGCTGGTGCGCGTGCTGGTGCTGGCCACCCCCGGGCACCGGGAGCTCGCCGAACGGATCGCGGACACGCTCGGCCCGCGCACCGCGGGCGTGCATGCCCGCGCCCGGATGCACGTCCCCCGGGAGACCGCCGACGCCGCCGCCGAGGACGCGCGGGCGCGCGCCGCGGACGGCTGCGTCGCCGTGGGCGGTGGCTCGACGATCGGGCTGGGGAAGGCCGTCGCGCTGCGGCACGGCCTGCCGATCGTCGCCGTCCCGACGACCTTCGCGGGCTCGGAGATGACCCCGGTCTGGGGCATGACCGAGAACGGGGTCAAGACCACCGGACGCGACCCGGCGGTGCTGCCCCGCAGCGTGGTGTACGACCCCGACCTCTGCGCATCGCTCCCGCCGGGGATCGCGGTGACCAGCGCGGTCAACGCGCTGGCGCACGCCGTGGAGGCGCTCTACGCCCCGGACACCTCGCCGATCACCGCGCTGATGGCCGAGGAGGGCGCCCGGGCGGTCGTCGCCGCGCTGCCCGGACTGGCCGTCGCGGGCGACGCCGACGCCCGGGCCGAGGCGCTCTACGGCTCCTGGCTGTGCGGGGCGGTGCTCGGCGCGACCACGATGTCGTTGCACCACAAGCTGTGCCACGTGCTCGGCGGGACCTTCGACCTGCCGCACGCCGCGGTGCACACCGTGCTGCTGCCGCACGTCGTCGCGCTCAACGCGCAGGCCGCGCCCGCGATGACCGCGGCGCTCTCCCGGGCCCTCGGCTCGGACACCCCGGCCGGCACGCTGTGGGAGCTCCTCCGCGGGCTCGGTGCGCCGGTGTCCCTGGCCGAGCTCGGGTTCGCCGACACCGACGTCGACCGGGTGCTGGAGGCGGTGGCCACGGCGCCCTACGCCAACCCGCGCGAGGTCCCCGCCGGGGAGATCCGCGCCCTGCTCCGGCGGGCCCGCCACGGCGGGTCCCCGGCCGAGGGCGCCGCCCCGGCGCGCTGAACCGCACGTGATTCCACCAGGCAGAACAGCATGTCCTCCAGGGCATAACGTGCGCCACGATGTCCGGGCCACCGGCCGACGGCGCCGGTGCCCCGCGCCGGTCCGGCCGGCGGTCCGGTCCCGTACTGAGGAGCCCGACGATGCAGTTCTATCTCGACGGATACCGACCGGGTGACCCGTTCGTCGAGCCGGCCGACCCCGCGGTGGCCGACCGGCCGCCGGGGATCCCGGAGACGGTCGACGTGCTGATCGTCGGCTGCGGCCCGGCCGGCCTGGTCCTGGCCGCCCAGCTCGCCGAGTTCCCGGACGTCCACACCATGATCGTCGATCGACGGGACGGTCCGCTGGAGGTCGGCCAGGCCGACGGCGTCGCGTGCCGCACGGTGGAGATGTTCGAGGCCTTCGGCCTGGCCGACCAGCTCGTGCACGAGGGCTACCAGGTCAACGAGGTGGCCTTCTGGCGACCGGACCCGGCCGAGGGCTCGTCGATCGTCCGCACCGGGCGGATCGACGACGTCGAGGAGGGGCTCTCCGAGATGCCCCACATGATCGTGAACCAGGCCCGGATGCTGACCTACCTGCGCGAGCACATGGTGCGGTCGGCGAGCCGGGCCGAGCCGTACTACGGGCTGCACCTCACCGACGTCCGGGTGGATGCCGACCCGGACGCCGACTACCCGGTGACCGTCGACCTGGCGCACCTGCGGGACTCCGAGCCGACCGGGGAGACCTCCACCGTGCGGGCCCGGTACGTGGTCGGCTGCGACGGGTCGCGCAGCAGCACCCGGGAGGCGATCGGCCGCCGGCTCGTCGGCGACGTCGCCAACAGCTCCTGGGGCGTGCTGGACGTGCTGGCCGTGACCGACTTCCCGGACATCCGGCTCAAGTCCGTCGTCCACTCCGAGCAGGGCAGCATCCTGATCATCCCGCGCGAGGGCGGGTACCTGGTCCGGCTCTACATCGAACTCGACAACCTCCGCGACGCCGAGATGCTGCGAGAGCGCAGCGTCACCCCGGAGAAGCTGACCGCGGTCGCCAACCGGATCCTGCACCCGTACTCGATCGACGTGCGCTCGGTCGGCTGGTGGGCGGTGTACGAGATCGGGCAGCGGCTGTGCGACCGCTTCGACGACGTGCCGGAGGCCGAGCTCGACACCCGGCTCCCCCGGGTGTTCATCGCCGGCGACGCCTGCCACACGCACAGCGCCAAGGCCGGCCAGGGCATGAACGTCTCGATGGCCGACGCCTGGAACCTGGGCTGGAAGCTCGGGACGGTGCTCCGCGGCACGTCGCAGCCCGAGATCCTGCGCACCTACTCGACCGAGCGGCAGGCCGTCGCCCAGGAACTGATCGACTTCGACCGCGAGTTCGCGGCGCTGTTCAGCGCCCGGCCGGACGGGGGCACCGACCCCGACCCGGGGCGGTTCCAGCGCTACTTCCGCGACCAGGGCCGCTTCACCGCCGGCGTCGCCGTCCGGTACGGGCCGTCCTGCCTCACCGCCGCGACCGGGCACCAGGACCTCGCGACCGGCTTCGAGGTAGGCACCCGGTTCCACTCCGCGCCGGTGATCCGGCTTGCCGACGCCAAGCCGATGCACCTCGGGCACGCCGCCCGGGCCGACGGGGCGTGGCGCCTCTACGCCTTCGCCGATCGGGCGCACCCGGGCGAGGCCGGGTCCCGGCTGCGGGAGCTCGCCACCTTCCTGGCCTCGGAGAAGTCGCCGCTCGGCCGGTTCACCCCGCCCGGCGCCGACCCGGACTCGGTGATCGACGTCCGGGCGGTGTTCCAGCAGGGCCACCGCGATCTCGGCGTCGACGACCTCCCGCCGGTCCTGCTGCCCCGCAAGGGCCGGTTCGGGCTCGTCGACTACGAGAAGGCGTTCTGCCCGGACCCGGCCTCCGACGTGTTCGACCTGCGCGGGGTGGACCGGGACGCCGGCTGCGTGGTGCTGGTCCGCCCAGACCAGTACGTCGCGCACGTCCTGCCGCTCGACGCCCACGACGAGCTCGGCGCGTTCCTCGCCGGCACCCTGCAGGAGGTCGCGGCCCCAGCACACTGAACCCACCCCGACCCCGTCTCCGCGTTGCGAGACAGGGGTGCGGGGTGCGGAGTCAGCTGGTGGGGGCGGCGAGGGTGGTCGACAGCGCGCCGCAGACCTGGCGCACCGCCGCGAGGCCGGCGGCGATGGTGGGCTGCTCCTGCGAGCCGGCCCGCACCGCGGCGATGACGCGGCGGATCGGGACCGGCGGCGCGCCGATCGGGATCCGCCGGGTGTCGTGCCGGGCGGGCAGGTCGGCCAGCCGCGGCACCAGGGCGACGCCGAACCCGCGGGCGACCAGCGCGGCGCCGGTGTCCCACTCGTCGGCGTAGTGGGCGACGTCCGGGGCGAACCCGGCGCTGGTGCAGGCGAGCGTGACGAGCTGGTGGTAGGCGCGGCCGGGACTGCTGCAGATCCAGGGGTCCGCGGCCATCTCGCTGAGCGCGACGTCCGGACGGCCGACGACCGGATGCCCGGCCCCGACCAGGAGGTCCAGCGGCTCGTCGTAGAGGGTCTGCTGGTCGAAGGCCGCGTCGGAGACCGGCGGGATGTTCGGCGTCGCGACGACCACGGCGATGTCGGCGTCGCCGGCGGCGAGGAGGTCGAACGAGCGGGACGGCTCGGTCTCGCGCAGGTGCAGTCGTAGCGCCGGGTGCTCGCGCCGCAGCCGATCGAGCGCCTGCGGGACGACGGCCGCCGCGGCGGTGGAGAACCCGCAGAAGCGCAGCGTCCCACCCACGTCCCCGGCCCCGTGCGTGGCGAGGTCGGCCACGGCGCGCTCCCACTGCGCGGTGAGGGCCTCGCCGTGCGCGAGCAGGGTGCGCGCGGCCGAGGTCAGCCGCACCCCGCGGCCCTCCTGCTCCAGCAGGACGACGCCGAGCTCCCGGGCGAGCGCCTGCATCTGGTGCGAGGCGGCGGACGGGGTCATCCGACACACCTCGGCGGCAGCGGTGACGGTCCCGTGCCGTTCGATGGCCCGGAGCACCCGCAGCCGTCGATCAATCATGTACGCAATGTACAAGATCCTTGGTTCGATTCTTCGGTAGACGCGAAGAATCGGTGGCGCCGACACTTCCCCTGCGCACCGCGGTGCGCGGCCCCACCACCGAGCCGGGGCTTCCCCGGCACGCCCAGGAGTCAGAGATGACGGGTAGTCGCGTGATCGTCGTCGGCCTCGGCGGGCTGGGATCGGCGGCGCTGTACCGGCTCGCCGCCGAGCTCGGTTCCGAGGTGCTGGGCATCGAGCAGTTCGAGGTCGGCCACCATCGAGGCGCCTCCCAGGACCACTCCCGGATCATCCGGCTGGCCCAGCACGAGGAGCAGTACGCCGTACTGGCCGGCCCGGCCTACAAGGCGTGGGACGAAATCGAGGCGGAGTCCGGCCAGCAGCTCGTCACCCGGACCGGCGGACTGGTCGTCGAGGACCGGATCGCCCGCCGGAGCGCCGCCACCGGCACCCGCAACATCGAGGGCTACACGGCGATGTTCGACCGCTACGGCGTCGGCTACGAGCTGCTCGACGCCGACAGCCTGGTCGAGCGGTGGCCCCAGTTCCGGGTCTCCGGCGGCGAGCAGGCGCTCTACCAGCACGAATCGGGCATCGTCGACGCCGCCCGGGCGAACGCCGTGCACCTCGCGCTGGCCCGCGCGCACGGTGCCGAGGTCATGTCCGGCACCCGGGTCCGGGCCGTCCGCCCGGACGGCGCGGGTGCCGCCGTGGTCACCGACGCGGGCACCTTCCGCGCCGACCGGGTCGTCGTCGCCGGGGACGCCTGGACCAACCAGGTGCTCGCCGACACCGGCGTCACGCTGCCGCTGACCGTGCTGCAGGAGCAGGTCACCTACTACGCCACCCCGTACCTCGCCGAGTTCGCCCCGGCCCGGTTCCCGGTCTTCATGTGGCACGGCCGGCACAACTTCTACGGCTTCCCGGTCTACGGCGAGGTCGCCACCAAGCTCGGCCAGCACATGGGCGGGCACGAGACCACCCCCGACGACCGCACCTTCGACCCGGACCCGGTACGACGCGAGCGCTACGCCGCGTTCGTCGACCGGCACCTCCCCCGGTTCGGCGGACCCGAGCTCTACACGAAGACCTGCCTGTACACCGTGCCGCCGGACCAGAACTTCGTCCTCGACACCCTCCCCGACGCCCCGCAGATCGTCGTCGCCAACGGCGCCGGGCACGCCTTCAAGTTCGCCGCGCTGATCGGGGGGATGCTCACCGACCTCGCCCTGGATCGCGAGCCCGGCCACCCGATCGACGCCTTCTCGATCACCCGCCCGGCGCTGACCGACCCGTCGTTCCCGCGCAGCTTCCACGTCTGATCCCACCGGCCGCAGCCCGGTCGTTTCCGGAAGGGAGACCCTCGCGATGACAGCCGAGACCACGGCGGGACCCGCCGCCGACCCGCACGCCGCGCTACCGGCCCGCCCGATCGACCCGGCCCGGTTCACCGAGGAGGCCACCTACCGGCCCACCCGGCTGCCGGTGGAACGGGCGTCCACGCTGATCCCGGACGCCTACTGCGCACCGGAGTTCTTCGCCCTGGAACAGGAGCGGGTGTTCGCCACCGGGTGGGTCGCGGTCGGGTGCACCGCCGACGTCGACCGGCCCGGCGCCTGCGTGGTGGTGGACGTCGCCGGCCGGTCGATCATCGTCACCCGCAACCGCCACGGGGAGCTACGCGGCTTCCACAACGTCTGCCGGCACCGCGCCACCAGACTGCTCGACGCCGACACCCGCGAGGTCGGCCGGCGCGGCCGGATCCGCTGCCCGTATCACAACTGGACCTACGACACCGACGGAACGTGCCTGGGTACGCCGCTGTTCGAGGGTTCGGACGTGCCCGCCGGGCAGGAGGCGATCTTCGACACCTCGGGTGCCCGCGAGTTCGACCGCGCGGATTTCGGCCTGCTCCCGGCGTCGGTGGACACCTGGGGATTCCTCCTCTTCGTCAACCTGGCGCCGGACCCCGCGCCGCTGACGGACCACCTCGGCGACCTGCCGGACCGCTTCGCCGGCTACCGGCTCGAGCAGTGGGTGCCGCAACGGCGTCGCAGCTACGACGTCGCCGCGAACCACAAGCTGGTCGGCGAGAACTTCATGGAGTACTACCACCTGCCCTGGGTGCACCCGGAGCTCAACCAGGTCTCCAGGTTCTCCGACCACTACCGCTGGCAGGGGCCGGGGATGTACACCGGCATGTGCACCACACCGGTCTCGCGCAACACCGGTGCCGGCGGCTGGGACGGGCTGGCCCCGCTGAGCACGCTCGGGGACGGGGACGCCGATGCCGGTCGGTTCGTCTACCTGTTCCCCGGTACCGCCCTGGTCGTGCTGCCCAACCACGCCTTCGTGCTGTTCAACCGGCCGGTCGCCGCGAACCGCACGGCGGAGACCGCGGTGCTGCTCGCCCACCCCGAGTCGCTCGACGACCCGGCCGCCGAAGCCGGGCTCGACCAGCTCGAGGAGTTCTGGGACCTGATCAACCGGCAGGACCTGGAGATCGTCGAACGGGTCCAGGAGGGCATCGAGAACCCGGCCTACCGGGGCGGGCGGATGTGCTTCCGGTTCGAGGAGCCGCTGCACCGCTTCCAGAACATGATCGCCGACCGGATGCTCGGGATCGACCGCGTGCCCGGCGGCGACGAGGACACCATGACCCGCATGTTCCCGGACCCGGCGCAGCCGCACCCCTCGGCAGCGCCCTGACCCGCCGGATTCGCCGACCGCCGGACCCGCCGCCCCACCGGCCCCGAGGAGCCCCCGTGTACCGGATGCTGATCCACGAACGCCGCGACGAGGCCGACGACGTGGTCTCGCTGACCCTCAGCCGCGCCGACGGCGGGGAGCTCCCCCGCTGGAGCCCCGGCGCGCACGTCGACGTCGCGCTCGCCGACGGGCTGACCCGCCAGTACTCGCTGTGCTCGGACCCGGACGACCGGCTGCGGTGGCGGATCGGGGTGCTGCGCGAGCCGGACGGCCGCGGCGGGTCGCGGTACGTCTTCGACAAGCTGCACGGCGGCGACATCGTCGAGGTCGGCGAGCCCCGCAACCACTTCGCGCTCGAGCCCGCGCCGCACCACGTGTTCGTCGCCGGCGGCATCGGGATCACCCCGATCCTGCCGATGATCGCCCGGGTGGACGCGGCCGGTGCGGACTGGAGCCTGCTCTACGGCGGACGCAGCCGGTCGTCGATGGCCTTCGTCGACGAGCTCCCGCGCGACGACGGCCGCGTCACCCTCGCCCCGCAGGACGAGACCGGGCTGCTCGATCTCGACGGCCTGCTCGCCACGCCCCGCCCGGACACCCTCGTCCACGCCTGCGGGCCCGGGCCGATGCTCGACGCCGTCGCCGCCGCGATGACGGCGTGGCCGCCCGGGGCACTGCGCATCGAGCGCTTCACCCCCCGGGAGGTCGAGCTCCCCGGGGCCGACGAGGCATTCGAGGTCGAGTTCCGCACGAGTGGCGTCACCGCGACCGTGCCGCCCGACCGCTCCATCCTGGCCGTCGCCGAGGAGGCCGGCATCGTGGCCGACTGGTCCTGCCGCGAGGGCACCTGCGGCACCTGCGAGACGTCGCTGCTCGCGGGCCGGGCCGAGCACCGGGACGCGGTGCTGACCGACGAGGAGCGGGACGCGGGGAGCACGATGATGATCTGCGTGTCCCGGGCGGAACGGGGCTGCGCCCGCCTGCGTCTCGACCTGTGAACCGCCCGGCTACCGGTTGGTGACCAGCAGGACCCAGTCCCCGTCGGTGGGCGGGTCGTAGCGGTCCCCCGGCGCGGTCTCCGTGCGCTCCCCGGTGCGCGGGTCGACCCAGAACGCCCGGGCCGCACCGGGCACCGCGCCCGGGTCGACCGCGAACTCCCCGCCGGACGGGGAGTAGACCAGCGCGTACGACCCGTCGGAGGCCCGGTTGGCCACGACCCGGTCCGCCCCGGACCCGGCATCCGAGGTCAGCACCGACGGGGCCGGCTCACCCAGCCCGAACGGCAGCGACTCCAGCAGCTCCCGCAGGTGGCGCATCTGCCCGGCGGCCGGCAGGTCCAGTGCATCCGTCCAGCTGCCCCGGGCGCCGAGGGCCCCGCTCCCGCCGTCGCTGAACTGCCACACCGCGTGGGCCCCGTAGGTGTGTCCGGCCGCGCCGCCGAGGACGGCCCAGTAGGCGTCGCGGCGGACGTCCTGCGCGGTGGAGAAGCCCTTCTCCGGCTTCCAGCAGTACGGGTGGTCCTCGTAGATCGGCTCCCCGTCCACGAACGGCTTGGCCGGGCGGGCGGCGTAGGTGGACTCCACCAGGTCCGCGCGGACGTCGTAACGCAGGCAGTGCCCGCCCTGGATCATGTGGAAGTCCAGCCAGTCCGCCCCGGAGAACCACTCGGCCGAGCTCTGGTCACCCTGCGGGTGGTAGGTCTTCAGCTGGGTGGCGCCGCCCTCGTCCAGGCCCTCGGCCAGGCTGCGCCACAGCCCTTCCTCACCCTCGGCCGGGTGATCCCCGCCGAGGGTCCAGGTGACGTTGCTGCGATCACCGAACCGCTCGCCCAGGAACCGGCCGTAGTCCCCGGCGTTGCCCTCGTCGACCACCGAGCCGGTCTGCTTGTCGCCCCAGACCGGATGGATGGCCAGGTACATGCCGCGCTGCGCGGCGGCGTCGATCACGAAGTCGACGTTCTCCCAGAAGTCCGGGTGGTCGGCGGCGCTGCTCACGTCCCCGTCGACCGGCTTGTCGGCGCCGGCCTGGGGGAAGATCGCCACCGTCTGGATCACGTTGAAGCCCTGCTCCCGGCGAGTGTCCAGATACCGGAGCGTCTCGTCCCGGTCCGGCTTGCCCAGCAGCGCCCACGCCGTGTCGCCCAGCCAGAAGAACGGCTTGCCGCCTGCGGTGAAGTACCGGCCGTCGACCTGCAGCGGCGGGAGTCCGGCGGCCGGGGGCGCCGGGGCCGGTTCCTGCTCCGGTGGTGCCATCCCCCCGCTCACCCCCGCCGCCGGCAGGAAGCCGACCATCGCCACGAGCGCGGCCGCCTGCAGCGCCCTCCGGGTTCGACCTGGCCTCCGCGGCATCCGCCCTCCGCACGCCTCGCTACTCGATCTTCTCCGACCACCGCAGGCGGTCGGCCGTCCCGGGATCATCGGGAACCTACCGGCCGCCCGGTCTGTTCGCGGTGAATGTCCGGATCTCGAACGGGTGTGATGCGACCGCGCGCCGCACGGGTGGCGGGATCCGGCACCGCCGAGGTCGCAACACATCGTAGGGTCCGGCGCGTGCGGACCACGGACCCTGCCCGGCGTCGGACGGTGCCCCGGTGAGCGGCCTGCCGCGGCGGCGGACGGGCACGGCGCACGCCTGAGCGCCCATGCCACCCGCCGACGTCTTCGTGCCCTACGGCCCCACGCACTGGGTGGTGCTCGGCATCGGTGCGGCCGGGGCGGTGCTCCTCGTCGTGGCCCGCCGGCGCCTGCGGGGCCGTCCGGCGGGGACCACGTCCGACCGGGCGTTCGCGGTCGCGATCCTCGCCTTCCAGGTCCCGTTGCAGCTGCGCCGGCTCACCCCGGAGCACTGGAACCTCTACACCTCGCTGCCGCTGCAGCTGTCCGACCTCGCCTGGATGACCGCGGCCTACGCGCTCTGGTCGGGCCGGTGGTGGGCGTGCTCGCCGCTGTACTACTGGGGCCTGACGCTGACCCCGCAGGCACTGTTCACCCCCGCCCTGGACGCGCCGGACTTCCCGCACGTCGACTTCATCGCGTTCTGGGGCCTGCACCTGCTGCTGCCCTGGGTGGCGCTGTACCTGACCTGGGGGGCCGGCGTGCGCCCCACGTGGAAGGGGCTGCGCGTCACCCTCGCCGCGACGGTCCTCTGGGCCGCCCTGGTGCTCGGGTTCAACTCGGTGGCCGGCACGAACTACGGCTTCCTCAGCCACAAGCCGGACAATCCCTCGCTGCTCGACCTGCTCGGCCCGTGGCCGTGGTACCTGCTCGTGGAGTTCGTGCTCGTCGTCGCCGGCTGGATCCTGATCACCTGGCCGTGGACCCGTCGCAGGACCTGCCGAGGCGGACGCCCGTTGCACATCGCGTGATCACCGCGAGTCCTCGCCGCACTCTCGTCGGGCGAAGGGCGGGACACACATGGACACCACGGACGACGTGCTGGTCGTCGGGGCCGGGCCGGTGGGCTTGACGGCGGCCTGCCTGGGCGTGCTGCCCCGGCTGGAGGCCCGCGGCCGGCGGATCGCCGCCCTCGAGATGGTCGACGGGTGGCCGGTGAGAGCCGGGCCCGCCTCGACCTCGCCGAGGCCCCCACCCGGCACCCCTACGTCCTCGACGTCGCCCAGCCCGACACCGAAGCCGTGCTGGCCGAGCTGGTGGCCGACACCGCGGATCCGCAGCTGCTGCGCCGCCACCTCGCCGGTGCCCTGCATCTCCGGGAGCCCTCGACGGCCTGACCGGCCCGGCGCCGCACCCGGCGGCGGCGCCGCGGTGTGATCCCGCTCTCGCCCGGCGCCCACCGCTGTTCTACTCTGGAACTCGGTTCGAGCAGGGAAGCGGGGCCTCGGGATGACGATGGGGAGCGGCCTGGTCAACGCCGACCTGCGTCGCAAGCGGTCGGTCGACCTCGCCCAGCGGATCCAGGCAGAGCACCCCGACCCGCTCACCGAACTGCGCGTCGCGCTGCTGGTCCAGCCCTACCCGCACCCGGTGCCCGCGCGCCGGGTGCGCGAGATCCGGGTCCGGGCCTTCCAGGGCCCGTGCGAGCTGACGCTGGTCACCGCGACCGCGCCGGACGACGCCGCACCCGCCGCCGGGATCGGCATCTGGGAGCTGAGCGTCACCGGGAGCGAACCGCTGCCGAAGGGCGAGGCCGAGGGCTGGGCACGTGCGGTGTTCGGTTACCGCTGCGCGCCGCTGGTCTACCGGCGGTCGGACGACGGGACCGGCTGGTTCCGTCGCCCGACCAGCGTGGTGTTCACGGTGTTCCACGGCGAGCACGGGCCGATGCACCCGGTGGACGTCCCGGCCGCCGGGGCCTGCGCCTGAGAGCGTGTTGTGAAACCTCGTGAGTCAGTTCTCGAGGTCTTCTGCTAGCCGGCGGGCAGCTTCCTTCTCGACGTCGCTTCGAGGCTCGGGGAGCTGCTCGCCAGCCAGCCGGGCGGACAT